>DASRHH010000014.1:0-6606 GCA_035650635.1 Dehalococcoidia bacterium
CTCATGATAGTGTGCTTTCATTTTAACGTCTTTGCGCTCGCCAGGTAAAATGTTGCTTTCATTGCAGGTCTGGAGCGGTGTAGAATCTTGGGACAGGATTCAAGATGCTAAAAGCGGCGGTCCGGTTTGTCGTCAGGCCCATGGCCATCCGGGACATCCCTCAGGTCATGGAAATCGAGCGGGAAGCGTTCCCCACCATGTGGCCGCGCACCGCTTTCCAGCGTGAGATCGAGCAGAACCACCTGGCCCGCTACCTCGTAGCTACTCGTGTCAAGGAGCGCGAGGAGGAAGAGGGCGACGTACGACTACCGCCCGAGTTCGCCGGCCTACAACCAGGCGAACATAGGGGCGAGTCCAAGGGCCTGGCAGGGCTCATCGATGGCTTGCGCCAGATGGTCGGCAGCGAGGAGTCATTGGGTGGCGACCTCCCTGACCCCGGCGAGCGCGAGGAGCTGGTTGTGGGCTTTGTTGGCAACTGGCTCATGGTCGGCGAGTCCCATATCGTCAGCATCGCCGTGCGAGAGGACTACCGCGGCCAGGGCATCGGCGAGCTGCTGATCATCGCGGCGGTCTCTATCGCAATGGAGAACAGCCTCAGCAAGGTCAGCTTGGAATGCCGCATCTCCAACTATGTGGCGCTTTCCCTGTACGAGAAGTATCGCTTCAAGCAGGTGGGCGTGCGTTCCCGCTACTACTCCGATAATCACGAGGACGCTTATATCATGCTGGTAGACGGGGTCGACTCGGATGAGTACCGGCAGTTCTTCCAGCAACTGCAAGACGATCATCGGCGCGGCTCCGGCTCCTACGAAATTCACCTCTAGTGGCCAACCCTTCAGAGAAGCTGCAGCGCTGCCTGGCGCAGGTGCCGTCTCTGCGCGGCACCGGTCCCGTCTCCTACAACTACGGCCAGTGGGTCGATGGCACCCTGCACGTCCTCCAGACGGCCTACGGTGAAGACTCCCCTCAGGTGAAGGGCTTCCTGGAGATCGTCGGCGTGGGGTCGGAAGCGCGGGGCTGGGGCTTGCCGCTGGCGCCTGCAAGCCCCTGGGGGATGCTGGCGCGCTTGGGGCGTGCGGAGCAATATCTCCAGGGGCTCCTGACCGCCGGCTAGCCTTTCGCGCCTCGCAGGGCGCGACCTCGTTTTCCGATTTCTCTGCCGTCTAAGGCGTTGCTGTCGCTGTTGGGCTGGCAGCCCCGGTGACGTTGATGATGCCGGTCTGCACCTGCGGGTGGATGTCGCAGCGGAAGACGTACTGCCCGGGAGTCGAGAACTGCACCACCGTGTAGCCGCTCTCGCCGGAGGTCAGGAGCAACGGGATGGTGACGAAGTCGTCGGCGGTCTCGTAAGCACCGTCGCCGCCGGCCACACGCAGGTTGTGGGTCTGGGCGCCGTTATTCTGCAGGTTGATCCGCACGATCTCCTCGGCCGCCACATTGATGGCGTTCGGGGAGAAGAAGCCGGTGGACTCCGTTTGCTGGCCGCTATCGCCGGCGACGATGGTGACGGTGCGTGTGGCCTGGATCGGCGGGATCACCAGGCCCACGCCGGTCCGAGCCGGTTCCGGCGGACCGTAGACAATGCGAACGGAATCGCCGTCGTGCGGTATGAAGTTCGTGAAGTTATCGAGTTTGACTTCGCCGAGGTCGCGGGTGAGGAAGACTTGCACCACGGCGGGGTCCTGGCCCTCCGCGCAAGGCTGCCCGGAGATGTAGGTCTTGGTCTCGCCGGGCATACGCAGCTCGTTCTTGGCGAGGACGCCCCCAGCGTACTCGAAGAACTTCACCAGGCGGGCGCCGTCGCCCTCGCCGTCGGCGTTGAAGGGGTGGATGTGGATAACGCCGTCTCCGTGGGTGTGAACGCCTTCCGGGTCCTCGAAGGTCGGTATCGGCGCCTGGCGGGTGCCGCAGATCGTGACCTCGTAGCGGGCGTGCCAGTGCTGTCCCACCTTGGGGTCGCCGGTGGTCTGGCGGAAGATGAAGATGCCGGCGAGGATGCCGAAGACGATAACCATGACGCCGACGACGGGCGCCCAGGGTGGGAAATACATATTGGCGAAGGGGTTCCGCATGCCGTCGGCCCCGCCCGTCCGGCGTCCGCCGGTCGCGCCGCGCGCCGAGCGCGTCTTACCGCGGCGCCAGAAGCCGAGCGGCGAAGGCTGCGGTGGGCGGCGTGGCGTTTGAGTGCGGCCGCTGGCCGAGGTGCGAGAGCTGGAGCGTGGCGCTTGCAGCGACCGCTGCGGTGCTTCGGCAGACTGCTCCGCTTCAGTCTGAGGCGAGCTGGCAGTCTGGCCATCAGCCTGTGACTGGCCGCCCTCCCTGGAGCGCCGGTCGCGCCTGCGGCGCCTGCGGCGTCTCTCGTCCGCCATCAGGGAGACTCACCGCGTGCGGACCGGTCGAGGGCGATTAGCTTCTCGACATTGGTGGTCTCGGACGGGTCAGGCTGTCCGCTGAGCCAGGCGTCGATGATCTCCTTGCCCAGAGGCACAGAGGTGTTGCGCAGGCTGAGGCAGAGGACGTTGGCCTGGTTCCAGGCGCGGGCACCTCTAGCCGTCTCGGGGTCGGCGCAGAGGGCCGCACGAACGCCGGCGACCTTGTTGGCCGCGATGGAGACGCCGGTGCCGGTCCAACAGCAGAGAACGCCTTCGTCGGCCTGACCATTGGCTATTCGCTGCGCCACGGCCTGAGCCACATCGACCCACTGCAGCGGCTGACCGGCCGGCGGCCCCACGGCTTCCACCTGGTGTCCGCGCTGCTCCAGCTCGCGGATGATGGAGTCGGTGAGTTCGGTTGACTCGTCGCTGCCTACAACGATGCGCATAAGTGACTGCCCGGAAAGGAGGGCTGTTCCGATTATAGGCTGGGGCGCCCTCAGGCGCTAACCCCTGACGGATTGGATGAAGTCCGACACGCGAGCGCGCATGCCGTCCAGCGTTTTCTGGAAGGCGATGAGCTTTTCGGCAGCGGAGCCCTGGACGGCCGCAGGATCAGGAAAGCTCCAGTGCAGCCGCTGCGTCCTGCCGGGGAACACCGGACACTCTTCGGCTGCGGAGTCGCAGAGGGTGATGACGCAGTCGAACTCCTGGCCCTCGAACCGGGACACCGGCTTCGATGAAGCGCCGGCGGGATCGATAAGCGCCAGCTGCAGCACCTCGAGCGTCAGCGGGTTGACGCGGCTGGGGTGCGTGCCGGCGCTAAACACCTCGAACTCGTCACCACCTATGCTCTTGAGCAGCGCTTCCGCCATGATGCTGCGCGCGGAGTTGCCGGTGCAGAGGAAGAGGACACGGAGGGCGCTCAATGGTGGTCTCCCCGCACGAAGTCGTAGACCAGGGCGCCGGCGACAGCGCCGATTGGCGGCGCGACGATGTATATCCAGAGCGCTGATAGCTCGCCGGAGACCAGCGCTGGCGCCAGCGAGCGTGCCGTGTTCATAGAGGCGCCGGAGATGGGACCGGCGAACAGGGCCTCCAGGCCGACGGTTGCGCCGATGGCGATCGCAGCCGCCTGGCCGACGGCGCGGGCGTCGGTCGCGACGGCTGTGATGACGAACATGAGGAAGAACGTCAGCACGATCTCCAGCACGAACGAATCCGACTCCGGCCCCGCGGGTAGGGTCGCCCCCAGGTGTGCCACGTTGCCGAAGAGCAGTCGTAAGAGGAAGGAGGCGCCGATGGCCCCGGTGAACTGGGCGAGCCAGTAGGGAATGACGTCCTTGATTTGGAAGTGGCGGGCTATCGCAAAGGCTAGCGTCACGCCGGGGTTGAAGTGAGCGCCGGAGATGTGGCCCAGGCTGTAGATGAGCACCATGATGACCAGCCCGAAGCTGGCCGCGATGCCTTCGTGGGAGATGGCGCCGCCCTGATGCGCTGAAATAACGACAGCACCACAGCCGGCGAAGATCAACATGAAAGTGCCAATGCACTCAGCGCCCAGGCGCTGCGGCAGCGGCACGCTCATGAGCGGCGGCTCCCTGGACGCGGTAACCCTCCGGCTCATGAGCCGATGATAGGCACGGCTTACCGGCCAGGCTAGGCGGGGATTGTTAAAAGATGTCGCGCCGCTTGTTAACAAAGGGCCCCGGCCACCATTGAGGTGGCCGGGGCCCTTTTACGAGGCCTTGTGACTACGCCGGGACGACAATCTCGCCGCCGACGGTCTGGTTGGACGGCTGGCGCTTCGTCGCTACACCCTTGCTGTCCCAGAAGATTTCCGCGAAGCGCTGCACCTGGCCTAGCAGCTCTTCCGCGGCCTGCAGGTTGACCTCCTGCCGTGCCTTGGAAGCGACCTTCATAATGTTGAAGGCCAGGTTCATCAGCTCCGGGTACTTCTCCACGTGCTCCGGCTTGAAGTAGTCGCCCATGATGATGCGGACCTCTCGCTTGACCAGCTCCGCGTGCTCCTCTTTGGTCGCGGTGTAGCGGGCCATGGCGTGGGCCAGCGTCTTGTCGTCGCCGGCCTGCAGCTGGTCGATCAGCTGGTTCATGCGAATGACGCTGAGCGCGCCGATCTGCGCCAGGTGGGGATCGTAGATGCCGCAGGGGATATCGCAGTGGGCGTGGGCCTCTTCCGCGGCGAAGAGCTTGGTGATGGCGTTGTATAGCATGTCTTCCTCCTCTTTCGGCTGAAATTTCCTGAGTCCGTATCTTACAATAGCGAGCTTAGGATGACTACGTTGTCAAAGGGCCTATCTTTTGCGGGAAAAATCTAGCCGTTCCGCCAGGCTTCCAACGCCGCTGGCCATGGCGCTCGGCCTGCTATTGGCGCCTGTCCTCGCTTTCGCTCTGGGGCGCCGCGTGGTCGTTCGTGGCTGGAGCATGGCGCCGGCGTTGGCCTCCGGGGAGTACGTGCTCTTCGACCGCCTTGGCGGCCGGCTATTGCCGGTCCGCAGCGGCGACATCGTCCTCGCGCGCAACCCTCGCGCGGAGCCGCCGCTGGTCATCAAACGCATCGCTGCCGGGCCGGGCGACGTCGTCCAGGTCGCCGACGGCGTCTGGGTCAACGGCCGTTTTTCCGGCGACGGCGGCCGCCCACTGCCAGACGGCGCACAGGCCTGGGCGCTGGGCCGCGACGAATACTTCCTGCTAGGCGACGCCCTGGACATGAGCACCGACAGCCGCGATTACGGCCCGGTGCGTCGCAACGCGATAAAGGGTCGAGCCTGGCTGGTCTACTGGCCGCCCCGGGCCATTCGCTGGCTGCGCTAGGGGTGCGCGGAAGCGGTGAGCTTGGGGAAGGGTGGGAAGAGCGACTCCAGCTCCTGCCGCAGCGGGTCGCCTTCCGGTAGGTAGCGGGAGAAATCTCCGGCGGGCTCCCTGCGCTCGCGGCGGCCGGTGGTCGTCGTGCGCTTGATCTTCTCCTGCAGCAGGATCAGCCCTTGCAGCAGCGACTCCGGTCGCGGCGGGCAGCCGGGGACGTAGACGTCGACCGGGACGATGAGGTTGACGCCCGGCAGGGTGCTGTAGCCGTAGGCGAAAGGCCCGCCGATGGTGGCACAAGAGCCCATGGAGATGACCCACTTGGGCTCCGCCATCTGCATGTAGATGCGGCGCACCGGCACGGACATCTTCCAGGTGACGGTGCCGGCCACGATCATCAGGTCGGCCTGGCGCGGCGAGGCTCGGAAGACCTCGGCGCCGAAGCGCGAGATGTCGTAGCGGGAGGTGGCGCTGGCGATCATCTCGATCGCGCAGCAAGCCAGGCCGAACATCACCGGCCAGAGGGAAGACTTGCGCGCCCAGTTGAGGACGCCGTCCACCGAGGTCAGCAGGAGGTTCTGGCGCAGCGCCTCCTCGACGAACTCGCTCTCGTCCCTTAGCGGTTGCACCATGGCGAGCCCATCTTGCCACAAACCGCGGTCAGGGAGAAGCGGCGCCGCTGCGCTCCGGCCAGGTGGGCGAGAGCGAGCGCAGCCGCGAGACGACCTGCGGCAGCACTTCCAGCAGGCGGTCGATATCCGCTTCGCCGTTGTCCCAGCCCAGGCTGAGGCGCAGGCTGCCGCGCGCCATCTCCAGCGGCAGGCCCATCGCCGTCAGGACGTGGGACGGCTCCAGGGAGCCGGAGGTGCAGGCGGAACCGCTGGAGGCGGCGATGCCCGCCAGGTCCAGGCCCAGCAGTACGGCCTCGCCCTCCACGTACCCCAGGCAGCAGGAGTAGATGTGGGAGACGCGCTTGGCCGGATCGCGCGGGCCGGTGATCTGGGTGTAGGGCACAGCCTCCGGTAGCTCTGCGATCAGGCGGTCATGCAGGTGGCGGTACAGCCGGTTGCGGCTGTCGAACTCCTCGTAGGCCAGCCGCATCGCCGTCGCCATGCCGACGATGCCGACGACGTTTTCCGTGCCGGCGCGACGCTCCTTCTCCTGTGAGCCGCCCAGCTGCTGCGGCTGCAGCGGCGTGCGCGGCCGCACGTAGAGCGCCCCGACGCCTTTAGGGCCGTAGAACTTGTGCGCCCCGATGGTCAGCAGGTCGACGCCGAGGGCATCGACGTTGACGTCCAGCGTGCCGACCGCCTGGACAGCGTCGGTGTGGAAGACGGTGTGCGGGTTGCGGGCCTTGACGGCGCGCGCAGCCTCGGCGATCGGCTCGATGGTGCCGACCTCGTTGTTG
>DASRHH010000015.1:0-13020 GCA_035650635.1 Dehalococcoidia bacterium
CCTCACCATCGATGCGGATGCCGTAGGTCGCGGCGGTCTCGTTGGTGGTGTGCTGAGCAAGCTGTTTCATCAGCTCCTCGTTATTGGTGGGGCAGGTCTCGGCTGTATGCTGGTGCTCAAAGACGTAGAGTGGCAATTCGCTTCACCTCTTTCCGCTCGCCAGCAAATTCTATCACCGCCGGTCGCGCCAATCCGGCGATTCCTTGACGCCTTACACCGCTGATCCCTAAAATTGCAGGTGAGGTAAAACAAAAAGCCCCGACCGCGAGCCGGGGCTTTTCTTTCCGTAAATGCCCAAAAAGCGCCCACGCAGCGGCAAACCCTACGTTATCGGCGTGTCCGGCCGTACCGGCAGCGGCAAGAGTACTGTCGTGCGGGTCCTGGAAGAGAAGGGCGCCGCCGTCCTGGAGGCCGACCTCCTGGCACACCAGACCTACGCCCCCGGCACTGACGGCTGGCGGGAGGTTGTCGACGCTTACGGGCAGGAGGTCATAGCTCCGGACGGGACAATCGACCGGCGCCGCTTGGCCGCCATCGTCTTCGACGACGCGCATGCGCTGGCGCGCCTCAACGTCATCACCCACGACCGGACGCGCCAGCTAATCGAGCAGCGCCTCCAGGAGCTGGCAACGCAAGGAGTCGAGGTCGCTGTACTGGAGGCGGCCCTGCTCTTCGAGGCCAGCTGGGACGACCTGGCGGACGAGGTCTGGGTGACGATGGCGCCGCTCGCCGTCTGTGCGGAGCGCGCCGCCGAACACCTGGGCATCAGCCGTGAGGAAGCGATGGCGCGTATCGAGCGGCAGCTGCCGGACGAGTCGCGGATTGCCAGGGCGGACGTCATCATCGATACCTCCGGCAGCTTGCTGCAGACGCAGGAGGCCGCCGACGGGGAGTGGGAGCGTCTTCAGGAGCGGCTAGGCGCGGACAGCGCCGCAAAGGCTTAGAGGCAGACAGCGCCGCAAAGGCTTAGAATGATATTCGTAAACCGACGTCAAGCAGGGGAAGAGTCATCTTGAGCATGGAACCTGACGCCAACTACCGCCAGTACGCAATCGAAGAGTATGTCCTGAAGCAGGAGCCCTTTTACATCCCCATCGGCGACGAGGTGGAGCTGTTCACTGCCGCCTACGAGAACAAGATCCCGGTCATTCTCAAGGGCCCGACCGGCTGCGGCAAGACCCGCTTCGTGGAGCACATGGCGTTCAAGCTGGGTCGTCCGTTGACCGTGGTCAAGGACGTGACCGACCGCGAAAACGGTAATCGCACCGGGCTGCCGCTGGTGACGGTCGCCTGTCACGAGGACCTGACCGCCAGCGACCTGGTGGGCCGCTTCCTGCTGGACGGCGAGGCTACCCGCTGGAGCGATGGCCCTCTCACCCGCGCTGTCAAGGCCGGGGCCATCTGTTATCTGGATGAGGTAGTCGAGGCGCGCAAAGATACAACGGTGCTCATCCACCCGCTGACCGACCATCGGCGTATCCTGCCAATCGAGAAGCTGGGCCAGGTGGTGGAGGCGCGCTCCGGCTTCCTGCTGGTCCTCTCTTACAACCCCGGCTACCAGAGCGCCCTCAAAGACCTCAAGCACAGCACCCGCCAGCGTTTCATCTCGATCGAGTTCGGCTATCCGCCGCGCGAAATCGAGGCCAAGATTGTGCAGCGGGAGGCCGGCGTCACGCCGGAGATGGCTGGCGAGCTGGCCAAGCTGGGCGAGAAGGTGCGCCATCTCAAAGAGCACGGCCTCAGCGAGGGCGTCAGCACTCGCCTGCTGATCTACGCTGGCCAGCTCATCCATCGTGGCATCACGCCGCGGCGTGCCTGCCAGGCGGCCGTGGTCTGGGCCCTCACGGACGACATGGAGGTGCAGCGCAGCATCGAAGAGGTCGTCTCTTCGATATTCGAGTGAGCGCAGGCGCTTGAGCACACCTAACGGCAAAAAGGTCGTCGCGAGGATGGAAAAAGAGCTCGCGACCTACTCCTCTACTCTCGCCGCGGACTTCCGGCGCATCGCGGAGGAGATCGAGCCTTCCCTCTCTCCCGCTGAATTCGCGGAGTGGTCAGAGGCTGGGCTGGCGCTGGCCAGCCAGTCCTGGCGCTCCTGGGAAGCGGCCACGGAATACTTCCGGGCCAGCCCCAAGGTGCTGCCGGCGCTCACCTTCGAGGGCTTGCAGGAGTGGACGCAGTACGGCCGCGAGCTGACGGAACTCTCCTCCGCGCTGGCCTCCTCGTACCTCCGCGCCAGCCCGGAGACGCTGCCGTCCGTGACCCCCGCCATGCTCGACCGCTGGGTGGACCTGGGCCGGCAGCTTTATAAGGGCACCTGGCGTTCCGCTTCCCTGGCGATGCAGTTCTTCGACGCCAGCCCCACGCTTTTCAGTCGCCTCTCCCTGGAAGAGGCGTCGATGTTGGTGCGCTTCGTTGATATCCTCTGCGACCGCTCCTACGACCTCGCTTCCTACTGCCTGAGCGTGGCGCCGGATACGCTGAGCCCGCTGGAGCCAGAGGACCGCAAAGCCTTCCTGGCGTTTGCCGAGACGATGGCCGGCACCGGCTGGGCGGACGCGCGATCCTATCTGGAGAAGGGCCCGGCACTGCTGGGACACGTCAACTCGGAACAGCGCGTGCGTTTCCTGGAGCTGGCCGCCGAGGTGGCGAAACGGGACGGCCGCCAGTCCTACAGTTACTTCTCAGAGGCGGCGCGCTCGCTGGCCCGCGTCGATGTCGATTCGCACGGCCAGCTGCTCTCCCTGGCGGAGGACCTGCTGCCGCTATCACCGGTCGCGGCCATGGAATTGCTGAAGCAGATACCGGACGTGCTGGAGCGCATCCGCATCGAGGACATCGACGGCTACTTCGAGGAGGGGCTGCACCTGCTGGCGGCCAGCCCGGACCGCGGCGAGGCCTACTTCCGTTTGGAGACCAGTCACGCCCTGGAGGTGCTGGAATCACTCTCGCATCGCGTTGAGCTGCATCGGGTGCGGGACATTCTTTCGATGTACTCCAAGGCTCTCACCGGCACTGACGTCGCGATCCACTCCGCGGACGTCCTCACCGACAAGAACATCGGCTGGGTCAACGCTGAGGCGCCGTCCACGGAAGGCACCGGCGTCTACCTGCCACTCAAAGTGGAGGACTACGAGGACAAATCGAGCAACTTCGCGGTCTACAAGGTGCTGGTGACCCACCAGGCCGGCCACCTGGAGTTCGACAGCTTCGACTTCGAGTTCGAGCGGCCGTCCACGCTGTTCGACGACCTGCGGCCGGGAATGGCGGCGAAGACGGCGCAAGAGGGCGAGGCCGAAGAGGAGGCCCGCGCGCCGCTGACCGAAATGGAGCACTTCTTCGACCTCTTCGAGAACCGCCGGCTGGCCTCCGATCTCTTTATGATCTGTGAGGACAGCCGCATCGATGCGCTGATCGACCGCGAGTACCGAGGCATTCGCAGCGCCTACCGCGCCACGCAGGACCGCGAGCTGCAGAAGCGGCCGCCCCTGGAGCGCATGCCCCTGCAGCAGGCATTCATGGAGGACCTGGTGCGCGCCTCATTGGGCGGTTTCCAGTACATCAACTGGCACCCCGGCCTGGAGAACATCCTGCCGGCCCTCAATGAGGCGCTGGCCATCGTGCGCAGTCTGCGCGCTCCGGGCGCCACCGTAGAGGACGCCGCCGAGGCCACGATCCGCCTCTATCGCATAGTCGATCGCCTGCCCAACATCGCGCTGTCTCTCCCGGACGAGGACTGGTACAACGTCGACGACCAGTCCGGCGAGGGCAAGGGCACGGGACAGGCTGGCGAGGGCGAGGAGGACCTGGAGATGGAGGGCGAGGAGCTGGACTACGAGAGCCCTCAGCCCGTCGAATCGCGGGGCGACTTCAAGCCGGAGCTGGTGCAGCTGCTCTCCAAGCTGCGCAAGGACAAGTCGAAGCCGCAAGAGGACTCCGAGACGGCGGTCTCCATCCAGGACATCCAGTCCGCCCTGCAGAAGAGCGCCGAGATCAAGCCGGACGATAGCGTCGATAGCGCCGGCGCCTTCAAGCTGCCGGACGACCTGCTGGCCAACCTCCTGAAGGAGCTGGCCGCTGCCCAGGAGGGCGACGGGCAGCAGCAGAACGCCGACAACAGCCCCGGCAGCGACCAGCAGACGACCGGCGACAGCGGTCCCGGCGACGACGAGCAGCTGGCCATCCAGCCGACCTACTCCTACTACGACGAGTGGGACTTCCGCGCCGGCGACTACAAGCCGCACTGGTGTCGCGTCATCGAGTCGCCGCTGGCGGAGGGCTCGGCGCAGTCTTTCGATACGACGCTGCGGCGCTACGCCGCGCTCGCCACGCAAACGCGCCGTCAGTTCGAGATCCTCAAGCCGGAGCTGTTCCGCAAGATCAAGCCGCTCCTGGACGGTGAGGAGTTCGACCTTGATGCGGTTATCGAGCACCTGGTGGAGCGTCGCGCCGGGCAGTTGCCGCAGGGCAAGGTCTACTGGCGCCGCAACAAGGTAGAGCGCGACGTGGCCGTGGCCTTCCTGCTGGACATGAGCGCCTCCACCGACGAGGAGATATCGCGGCAGGACAGGCTGCACACCACCAGCCACCTCAAGGACATGGGCGACCCCAAGCGCTACTTCACCTGGTGGATGGACCGCCGCGCCCAGGACCTGCTCGCCCAGCCCAAGCGCATCATCGACATCGAGAAGGAGAGCATCGTCCTGCTGATCAACGCCCTGGAGACGATCGGCGATACCTATGGCATCTACGGCTTCTCCGGCTACGGGCGCGAGAACGTGGAGTTCTACGTGGTGAAGGACCTGGCCGAGCCGTTCAGCGAGCGCATCAAGCGGCGCATCGACAAGATCGCGCCGGTGCGTTCGACGCGCATGGGGCCAGCGATCCGCCACGCTACCACCAAGCTGGAGAAGGCAGAGTGCCGCGTGCGCATCCTCTTCCTGGTGTCAGACGGCCGGCCGCAGGACCACGGCTACGGCCGCGACCGCACGGAGAAGGAGTACGCCATCCACGATACCCACATGGCGCTGCTGGAGGCGCGGCACAAGGGCATCGTGCCGTTCGCGATGACGGTGGACCGCTACGGCCACGACTACCTGAAGGAAATGTGCGAGGACATTGGCTATGCCGTGGTCCCGGACATCGAGTCGCTGCCCAGCCGCATTACGACGCTCTACCGTCGCCTCACGGAGTAACGCGGCATTGCCTGTGGTTTCCGCCGCCATCTATCATTAGCACCGCAGCGTATACAATTAGAAGCGCCTATTACGTCTGAATGATATGTCCCTTGAAGTAGCGGGAATCAGCATCTTCACGGCCTTCCTGGCGGGGCTCCTGTCCTGCGCCTCGCCCTGCGTCCTGCCGCTGCTGCCCGCCTACATGGGCTACCTCACCGGCAGCGCCATGGGCGGCTCGACAGCGACAGTGGGTGGCGAAGGCAGCATCGCCGTTGCCGCGGTGCCGGGGGTGCGGCAGCAGTCGCCGGTGCTGCACGCGTTAAGCTTCGTTGGCGGCTTCTCGCTGGTGTTCATCCTCTTCGGCATCTCGCTGGGGGTGATCGGCTTCTTCCTGCGGGACCAGCAGGACATCATCCTCAAGGTCTCCGGCGGCTTGCTGATCGTAATGGGGTTGCACCTGTCGCAGGTCATCACCATCCCCTTCCTGGAGCAGGAAAAGCGCTTCGATGTTGGGAACGGCGCCCGGGTGGGCTACATGCGATCGTTCTTCGTCGGCTCGGCCTTCTCGGCGGGCTGGAGCCCCTGCATTGGCCCCACGCTCGGCGCCATCATGGCGTTGGCGATCGGCAGCGGCACGGTCGCTCAGGCCGGCGTCCTCCTGACGGCGTACTCCCTGGGGCTGGGAGTACCGTTCGTGGCGATGGGTGTCGCTTTCAATGGCATCCAGCCGCTCTACGGCAAGCTCAAGCGCCACATGGGCCTCCTCAATTACATCAGCGGTGCCCTGCTGATTATCGTCGGCATCCTTGTCTTCACCGATAGCCTGGTTAACTTCAACAGCTTCTTCAACTTCGGCTTCCTGGGCGACGTCTCCGGCAACGTCTAGCGAATGGCCGCGTGACTAATCCGCGTGACTGACGGACGCGGCCGTCCCCTGCGCCTGCGGCTCCTCAGCCTGGCCGGGCTGCTGGTCATCGTGGGGGCCGTAATCGGTGGCCTGATGGCGGCGGGACTCATCGGCAGCCAGGGCGGTGGCACCACCAGCAGCGGCGTTAAGATCCGCGACGCCCAAATGTTGGAGACGCCGCGCCCGCCCGGCGTCGGCGACTTCCAGGTCGGCGCCGTGGCCGGCAAGTTCGCCCCGGAGTTCGAGGTCTCCCGCATGGACAACGGCGAGCGCGTTCGCCTCAGCGAGTTCCGCGGTCACCCGGTCTACCTTAACTTCTGGGCTAGCTGGTGCATCCCCTGCGCTGCCGAGATCCCGGACATCGCGCAGCTGCAGCGGGATCACCCCGACCTGGTGGTCATCGGCGCTAACCTGGAGGAGCCGCTCGCTCGTGCTCAGGGCTTCCTCGCTGGCATCGATCTGAAGGACGGCAGCAAGGGCTTTCGCTACGTGGTGCCGGCCATGGACCCCAGCGGCGCTCTCTACAAGGCCTACAACCCGTTCCCGCGGGCGGCGCCGCCCCTCAGCATCTTCATCGATCCGCAGGGCCGCGTGACGCAGGTCTACGGCGGCCAGTTGGGCCTGGTGCAGATGCAAGACTTCTACGCCAGGGCCGCGACGGGGTCTTCCTGACCTTAGGCCGTACATCTCCTATACTGGGGAGGGTGTGAGGAGAAAAACTTGAGTTGTATGAACAGCGGCCGGGCCGCTGTTATCACCGGCAGTTCCCGTGGCTTGGGTAGGGCGATCGCGCTTGAGCTGGCCGCCCACGGCTGCTCCGTTGCGATCAACTACCGCGAGAGCCGGGAGCAGGCCGAGCAGGTGCAGGCGGAGATCGCTGATAAAGGCGGCCACGCCATCTGCGTACAAGCCGACGTCTCAGACCAGGCGCAGGCCAGGCAGCTAATCGAGGCCGCGGCTGAGGCGTTCGGCACCATCGATATCCTGGTGAATAACGCCGGCATCAACCGCGACCGCCTGATCCGCCGTATGAAGCCGGAGGACTGGCAGGACGTGCTGCTAACCAACCTCAACAGCGTCTTTTTCTGCACCCAGCTGGCTGTCGGCTACATGATCAAGCAGGGCGGCGGCCACATTGTCAATATCGCCTCGGTGATCGGCCAGATCGGCAATATCGGCCAGTCAAACTATGCGGCGGCCAAGGCGGGCATCGTCGGCTTCACGCGCAGCGCTGCCATGGAGTTCGCGCGACACAATATCACGGTCAACGCGATCTGTCCCGGTTACATCGAGACCGACATGGTCAGCGAGATGTCCGAGGATGCGCGAGAGTCGGCTCTGGAGCACATCCCGCTGGGCCGCTTCGGCCGGCCCGAAGAAGTCGCGAAGCTCTGCCGCTTCCTGGTTTCGGAAGCCGACTACATTACCGGCGCCCAGATCCACATCAGCGGCGGCTTCACCCCCTAGGCAGGCAATGGCCAGCAGCTCGGCTCGCAGACAGAGGGCCCGGCGCCAGGCTGAGGAGTCGCAGACGCAGAGGGCGCCCGCGACGACGCGCCGGCTGCCGGTCTACCGCTCGATGCTGGTGCTGCCGTTGCTGGCGTTCCTGGTGGCGCTGTTCGGCCAGATTATCCTCAAGGCCGCAGGCGCGGATTCCGATAGCCCACTCCGCATCTTCCTGACGCCGCTTATTGGCGCGGGCGTGGTGCTGGTGGGCATGCGGCGCTATCCGGTGGCCAGCCGCATCCGCACGGCCGCCATGGTGGCGATAGCGCTCTTCGTCTTCGCGCTGGTCACCTGACGTGCCGCTGACGGAGGCCGGCGTCTGCCTGGAGCTGTTCCGGGACTGGCTGCGCGAGGCGCGAGGCCAGACTATCGAAGTCTCGCAGGCCAAAGGCAGCGACGAATCGACCCTGAGCGCGCTCGCCACCGCGGAAGGCCGCTCGCTGGCTATTGAAGTGCGCTCACTGCTGCCGGCGCCGGAGGCCGACTGGGCGGCGCGGCGCCGCGAGCTGGAAGAACGGTTAGCGGAGCAGCTAGAGGGGCGCTTCGCGCTCTGGCTGCCGCCGGGCGCTGACCTGCCTGCCGCGGGCGATGCGCCTGCCTTCCTGGCGGCGGCCACCGGGGCTGCCCGGACCCTGCGGCCGGACCAGCGTTCCACCCTGGACCTGCCGGTCACGCTTTACCTGCGCAAGCTGCGCGACGAGGGCGGAGTCGTCTCGGTCATCGGCTCGCTGGACCGTTACTGGACGACGATCAGCGAGGGCGTTAGCGGCAGCTTCGACCTCGATTCGACGCGCCTCAAGCGGTTGCCCGTCGGCGAGGACCACCGCCAGCTGCTCTTCCAGCGCATCCGCGAGACGGCGAATCAGGTGAAGGCCGCTGGCGAGTGGGCCGAGATCGAAACGATCGATGCCTGGACCCTGCAGCGGCTCGCTGATGCAGATGCCAACGAGTTCGCGGTCATCGGCCGGCCGCAGTCGCAGCTTCGGGACATAGGATCGGCGCTGCGCCGCAACTTCCGGCGCCTGCTGGCGGAGGCGGCGCCAGCCCTACGCTCGGCACAGGCTGAGCGGCGGGCCCTCGTGGTGCTGGGCATCTTCCCCTACGCCGAGTTCGAGACGGCCTCCCTGGCGCTGCGAGGCTATGATCCGGCGGTCTACGCCGGGATCGACTTCATTTGCCTGGCTGTCGATGGGCAGATTAAGCCGCTGGTAGCGGCGATCTAGGCGCCGTCGCCGCCCATGTAGCGGCCGCGAAAGAAGAGTAGAGGCGCGCCTTCCTGGATTCCACCGTCTTCAACGGCGCCGATGTAGATCGTGTGGTCGCCACCTTCGTAGGCGTTGGCGACCCGGCACTCCAGGTAGGCCAGCGCGTCCGTGAAGATCGGCGACCCGGTGGCGCCCAGCCGGTGCGATACGTCCTTGACCTCGAAGCTGCGGTCTTGATCCTTGCGCGCGAAGTTCGTCGAGATCTCTTCCTGCTCACGCTTGAGGATGTTGACGGCGAAGCTGCCGCTGCGCGCGATCAGGTCGTGCGACGCGGCTGCCTTGTCGACGCAGATCAGCACCAGCTCCGGCTCCAGTGAGAGCGAGGCGAAGGCGCTGGCGGTCATCCCGTGCAGCTTGCCGTCCGTATTTGTCGTGATGACGGTGACTCCGCTGGCGAAGCTGCCGAGTATCTTGCGGAAGTCGTCCTTGCTTACCGGCATGGGGGCTATTCCGCCATGACCCGCTTCCACTGCCGGTAGAGGGCGCGCTGCGAAGCCTCGCCCCAATTGCCGCGATTGGTGCGGATGCCCCGCGCCTCGTCCACTTCCTCCGCTTGTAGCCCGCGGCTGAAGAGGATCCACTCCACGTCCTCCGCCGCCATGCCGCGCTGCACGCGATCGAACATCGCCCAGTCGTCGGGAGCGCCAAAGCCGGCTGGCCCGTAGAACTCCTCGTGCTGTCGCAGCCGTTTGAAGGTCACTTCCGGGGAGTCCTTGCCGCGGATCAGCGGGTGGATTGTCACCTCCGTGCGGTTGTGGGCTATCGGCCGGATGTGGCGGATGTGTGTCGGCTGGACCTGCTCCAGCGCCAGCACGTCGAGGTTTGGAAAGACGCCGATGTTAAAGTTCATGCCGGCGGCCGGCACCTCGTAGTCCAGGTCGTAGGGGTCCTCCACCAGCGTGTTATGTCCGTTGCCCAGGTCCCGTGTGCGGGAGCCCTGGTTGTTGAGCGCCGTCGCGTCCAATTTGGTGCCCGGGGGCATGTGCTTGATGCGGATTGCCACCTGGGTCTCGTGGACGAAGGGGAAATGGTAGGCATCGACGGTATTCTCGTACTGCAGCTTCCAGTTGCCGTCGAAGCCGAACTTGTTGTTGCCCTTGCTTACCCAGATGTTGCCATCGCCGACGATGAAATCGATGCCGCGCTTGGCGTTGCCCAGGTGCTGGTCCAGGCTGATGCCATCAGCGCTCAGGCTGGCGAAGACGAAGCCCTTGTAGCTATCGACTCGCGGCACCTGCACCAGGCCCAGCTTGTCTTTGTCGAAGCCCTCACCGTACCCCTCTTCGAACGGCACGCCGACAAGGCCGCCGGTGTTGTTGTAGACCCAGCCGTGGTAGGCGCAGCGGAAGTAGTTGCTATTGCCGTATTCCAGCTGGCAGACCGTGGCGCCGCGATGGCGGCAGCGGTTGAAGAAGACCCGCACCAGCCCATCGTCAGAGCTGCGTGCGACGATCACGGGGTGCTTGCCGATATAGGTCAGCTTGTAGTCGCCGCCGTCCGGGATTTCCGTCTCGTGGGACACGTAGACCCAGCCGCGGTGATAGATGCGCTCCATCTCCAGTTGGAAGATGGCGGGATCGGCGTAGATGCGGCGGTTGACGCGGAAGTGGGTCGGGGTTTCCTGAACCAGGTCGTCAAGGTTGAGGTCGGTTTGCGTGGCCATGTACTATCCCTGCTTCCAATGTCCGACAGTACGCTAAGTGGCGTCATGGTAGCCCCGCCGCTCCAAAGCTGTCAACGAGGTTGCCCTTCAACTCCAGGCCGTCGCGGCCTACAATTGCTGGAGATTTGCAGACCGAACCGAGCCCACGCTCAAAGGCGTTCTTACTGACGTGAACGCCCCTCCCTTCGAAGACCTGCGCCTGCGCGACGTCTTTCGCCAGATCGAGCGCGACTCCATCAAAGTGCTCTCGCTGGACGTCTTCGATACGTTGGTCTGGCGCCAGGTGCCGGAACCGATCGATGCCTTCATCCTCATGGGCCATCGTCTGAAGGAGGCTGGCATCCTCAGCGGCAGAGCCAGCGCCGACATTTTTGCCGAAGAACGCCGGCTGGCCGAGGTGAGGGCGCGGCAGAAGCTCTCGGCGGCGGGTCAGGGCACCGAGGTCACACTGCGCGAGGTCTACGAACAGCTGCCCCGTAAGCTCGTTAACGCCTTCGATTTCGACCGGCTGATCGAGAACGAGCTGACGGTCGAGGAGTCGCTGCTGGTGCCGGATCTCGATATCGTGGCGCTGTCCCAGGCCGTCGGCCGGCAGTTTGGCGTGGAGACCGTGCTCGCGTCGGACACCTACTTCTCGCCGCAGCACATCCAGCGCTTCTTGGATCGGCACGCTTCGGCCCGTGTGCCGATCAAGGCGATCTACACGTCTTCCACGCACCGCACAGGCAAATCGCAAGCGCTCTTCCCGCTGATCCTGGAGCAGCTTGACCTGAGGCCGACCCAGGTGCTGCACATCGGCGACAACTACAACGCCGACATCGAGGGCGCCAGGGCGTCTGGGATACAGGCCTTTTACCTGCCGCGGCACAACGAGGCGTTTGAAGGCATCCTGCGCCGTGAAGAAGAGGCGCGTAGCAACCCCAACCGTGAGGAAGCGGCGATCCATCCACAGCACGGCGACCTAGGGGTGACGGCGCTGCGTTGCCGGGCGCTGCGCCGCCTGGACGGGGACGGTCTTTCGCCGGAAGAGCGGCCGTTCTGGGAGTTCGGCGCCGGCGTCTTCGGCCCGGTCTTCAACGGTTTCGTGGAATGGGTGCACCGCCGCGCGGGGGAGGAAGGCGTCGCTACCGTCTACTGCATCATGAGGGAGGGCAAGTTCCTCTCGGAGCTGATCAACGCTGCCGGTCCCGAGTTCGAATCGCCAGTCAGGGCGGAGCCGCTCTGGCTCTCGCGGGATGTCTGTACCCGTGCCGCTATCATCGACGGTAGCCGCGAGGAGTTCCAAGCCTTCTTCCGACGGCGCCGTCCGCCGACACTGCGCGACATCTGCAGCGCCCTCCGGGTGGACCCTGCGGACCTGGCGAGCCTGGACATCGACCCCGACACGGTGCTGCAAGAACAGCACCTGGTGGAGGCCGTGCTGGACAGCCTCTGCGCCAAAGGGCCGCTGCGAGACGGCATCCTGGAGCGGGCGACAGAGCTACGCCAGCGGCTGCTAACGTACCTGGAGCGGCAGGTCAAACCCGCCGCCAACGGGCGCGTGGTGCTCGTGGACATTGGCTGGGGCGCCACCATCCAGACCTTCCTGACGCGGGCCCTCAAGGCCGGGCCCCTGCGCCTGCGACCACTTGGCCTCTACCTCATGACCAATAGTGCCGCACACACACGCGCCTCCCAGGGCGTCGAGACCGAGGGCTTCCTTAACGACGGCGCCCCCACGGACCCGCTGGCGAGCTGGGTGCTGCGCAGCCCGGAAATCCTGGAGCAGACCTGCATGCCGAACCTGGGCTCGCTGGTGGACTTCGACGAGCGCGGCCAGCCGGTGCTGGCCGCCCCCGGCTACTCCGAGAGCGAGTGTGCCCAGCGCGAGGCGTTGCGCAAGGGAGTGTTTAGCTTCCAGGGGGAGTGGCTACGCTACCGGCAGGCGTTTCCGGCGGCGTTTGCCCCGTTGGACTATCACGCTCGGGCGCTCCTGCTCTCCATTCTCGCCCGCGCCGTCATCCGGCCCACCCTGCCGGAGGCCCGCATGTTCGCCGCCTGGTCACACGACGAGAACTTCGGCTCGGACAGCGCCGAACACATCGCGCCGGCGGAACTGGTGCCGGCGCTCAAATACATGACGCCGGTCCAGTTCCTGCGGCTGCCGATGCAGAAGATATACTGGCCCTTCGGGCTGGCGACGCTGCACGACGAGGCGTTGGCAGAAGAGGCGGCTGCCATCGCCGAGAAGACGCCGCCGGAGCAGCTTCTGCCCACGCAGTCCGAGGCCGTCGCGCTAGCGGTCGATACCGGCAGCGGCTTTGAGAAGGGCAAGCGCCTGGTCACCAGTGTCGAGCCGCATCACGAAGGCCGCTGCTTCTTCGACGAGACGATCGCGGCCGAAGGGATCGAAGCCATCCGCATCGAGCCGGCGACCCATCCGGCACTGGTGCAGATCGACTGGCTGCGCCTCAGCCTTCAGGTGCAGGGCCAAGCGGAGCCGCTGGACCTGCACCTCGAGAG
>DASRHH010000016.1:0-5120 GCA_035650635.1 Dehalococcoidia bacterium
CGACCCGTGGCTTGTGCAGTACCTGCAGTGGATCGGCGGCGTACTGCACGGCGACCTCGGCAAGTCTCTCTGGTCGGACAAAGACGTCAGCACCGTCATCTGGGACCACGTGCCGGTAACGCTTGAGCTGGCCATCATGACCTTCATCCTGGCGAACATCATCGCGATCACGTTCGGCATGCTCTCGGCCCTCAGGCAGGACTCGATACTGGACTACATCCTGCGGCTCACCAGCATCGGCGGGCTTTCCATACCCTCGTTCTGGATAGCGACGCTGGTCATCGTGCTGGGGGCACGCTGGTTCAACTACCTGCCACCGTTGCAATACATTCCATTCACGGATGACCCGATCGGCAACCTGGGGCAGTTCATCGTACCCTCAAGCATCATCGCCATCGCCTCGACAGCTACGATCATGAGGATGGTGCGTTCCTCCATGCTGGAGGTGATGCGCCAGGACTACGTGCGAACGGCCTGGGCCAAAGGCCTACGAGAGCGAACGATCATCTATCGACACGCCCTCAAGAACGCCTTCCTCCCGGTCGTGACGCTGATGGGGCTCCAGCTCAACTTCCTGCTCGGCGGCTCGCTGGTCATCGAGATCATCTTCGGCTTGCCGGGCCTGGGGCGGCTGTCCTACGACGCTATTCAGCAGCGCGACTACACCGTCATCCAGGGGATCGCTCTGGTCTTCGGCGGGATCTTTGTGCTCATCAACCTGGGGGTAGACATGATTTATGCGTGGCTGGACCCCAGGATAAAGTACTAGTGCAATTGGGGGAGAGACGTGGCTGAGCGGCCGATAGCTATAGTCGAAGATAGCGCGATACCGGCAATCCGCACCCAGCTGCGCGGACAATCCGCACTGAGCACGGCCTGGCACGAGATCTGGAAATTCGCGCGCAACAAGCCGCTCGGGGCGGCCGGCGCGCTCATCCTCATCCTGATGATCATCACAGCGATCGGCGCCGACTGGATCGCTCCCTACGACCCGGTGAAACCGGATACCTCCGTAGCACTACAGGGCCCCAGCCTGGACCACCCGATGGGCACGGACCAGTTGGGCCGCGATATGTTGAGCCGCATCATCCACGGCACCCGCACCTCGCTCTACACTGGACTTATGGTGGTGATAGCAGCCAGCATGCTAGGCATGCTGCTAGGAGCGACCTCCGCCTACATGGGGGGATCGTTTGACCTGATTGTGCAGCGATTCGTCGATGCCCTGCTGGCTTTTCCCGGCATCATCTTCTCCCTGACGTTCTTGACGATCTTCTCCTCCGGCCTCCATATCGCGTTCATTGACTTGCCCACAGTCTGGCAGTCTACCCCATTGATGATCGTGATCGCCCTCACGATCGTCTTTATACCGGGCAGCTCGCGCATCGTCCGCGGCGCTACGTTCGCCATCGTCAACAGTCAGTATGTCGACGCCGCACGGGCAACCGGCTGCACGACTCCGCGCATCATCCTGCGACACATCATCCCCAACATCTTCCCGGTCGTAATCGTCATCGCCTCGGTGCAGCTGGGCAACGTCATCCTGATCGAGAGTTCCTTGAGCTTCCTGGGCCTTGGCCTGCCGCCGCCGCACCCGAGCTGGGGAGGCATGCTTACAGCCAGCGGCCGCCAGTTTATGGAGATCGCGCCCTGGCTGGCGATCTTCCCCGGCATCGCCATCAGCCTCGCGGTACTGGCATTCAACCTGTTCGGGGACGCCATGCGTGACGTGCTCGATCCGCGGCTGCGCGGCTCGTCCGGCAGCGGCTTGCGGAGCTAGGCTATGCCCCTGTACGAGTACTACTGCGAGTCCTGCGACGGCGTATTCGACCTGATGCGGCCGATGCGCGAATCGTCGGAGCCCGCGCCCTGCCCCGTCTGCGCCGGCGCCTGCGAGCGCATCATGTCCGAGTTCTCCGCCTTCACCATGCGAGACGGCTATCCCCGCCGCATCCCGGACAAGGGCACCTACTGGCACCTGGGCCAAGAGGTCAAGACTTTGACGGACACGATGCCGCACGGGCAGCACCCGGAGCTGATGGCAAAAGAAAAGCGGCCGCCTGAGAAACCCAAGTTGCGGCCGCGATCCCTTTAATACTCTGACCTAGATCAGTTCGCCTTCAGCCTTCCAGCCCTCCAGTTGACCCGCCACGATACGGTGGCAGGCCGCCCAGTGCGGCTTCTCCACAGAGCCCACATTGCGCCACTCCGGCACAACCTCGCTGCACTGAGCTATCGCCACGGGGCAGCGCGTATGGAAGACGCAGCCGGACGGGGGTCGCAGCGGGCTGGGGATGTCGCCCTCAAGAATCACGCGCTGACGTTTGTTCTCCATAATCGGGTCAGGCACCGGCACCGCCGAAAGCAGCGAGCGGGTGTAGGGGTGCAACGGATTCTGGTATAGCTCCGCGTGATCGGTCAGCTCCATCAGCTTGCCCAGGTACATCACTGCCACGCGATCACTGATGTGCCGAACAACCGAGAGGTCGTGCGCGATAAAGAGGAACGTCAGGTGGAACTGCGCCTGTAGCTCCTGCAGCAGGTTGATTATCTGAGACTGAATCGATACGTCCAGCGCGGACACCGGCTCATCAGCGACGATGAAGCTGGGCTCCACCGCCAGCGCGCGGGCGATGCCGATGCGCTGGCGCTGGCCGCCGCTGAACTCGTGCGGGTAGCGGTTGATATAGAACGGGTTCAAGCCGACGATCCGCAGCAGATCCTGGACGCGTTCGCGCCGCTCGCTGCCGCTGCCGCCCAAGCCGTGGATGGTGAGCGGTTCCCCAACTATCGACCCCAGGGTCATCCGTGGGTTTAGCGATGCATAGGGGTCCTGGAAGATCATCTGCATCCGCCGGCGGGCGCGCCGGATCTCGCCGCTGCTGGCTTTTGTCAGGTCTTCGCCCTCGAAGATAACCCGACCGGCCGTCGGCCGGTAGAGCATCAGCGCCACGCGGCCCAGAGTGGTCTTGCCGGAGCCGCTTTCCCCCACCAGGCCCAACGTCTCGCCCCGCTTGACCTCAAGATTGACGCCATCAACGGCCTTAACCGAGAGGCGGTTGCGCGAGAAAAGCCCGGACGAGACCGGAAAGTGCATGGAGATGTTCTCCAGGCGTAGGAGGGTATCGGTATCGGAAGGGCGTTCCTGGACTGTGGTCTGTTCTACAGCCATGGCCGCGGCCTATACTGCGCCTGCGGGCAGGACGGGCTCGCTCTCGAGGCGCCGCCACTCCCAACAGGCGCTGTGATGATCGGCTGCAACGCGCTCCAAAGGCGGCGGCTGCAGCCGGCAGTTTTCGACGGCGAAGCGGCAACGCGGCTCGAACGAGCAACCTTCGGGCATCCGCGATAGGTCAGGCGGCATGCCCTCGATGAAGTCCAGCCGGACTTTGCGGGCCATGTCCAATCGCGGGACAGAGCGCAGCAGCCCCAGGGTGTAGGGATGCATCGGCCGGCCGTAGAGCTCCGTTGCAGAGGCCGACTCGATGACCTTGCCGGCGTACATGACGTTGACGCGGTCCGCGTAGCGGGCCACCACGCCGAGGTTGTGGGTGATGATGATGACTGCGACGCCAGTCTGCTTGGCCAGGCCGGTCATCAGCTCAAGGATCTGCGATTGGATGGTGACGTCCAGCGCGGTCGTCGGCTCGTCAGCCAGCAGCAGCTTCGGGTTGCAGGAGAGAGCCATCGCGATCATGACGCGCTGGCGCATGCCGCCGGAGAACTGGTGCGGATAGTCCTTCAAGCGCGACCGCGGCTCTGAAATGCCAACCATGTCCAGCAGTTCGGCGGCGCGGTCGTTGGCCGCCTTATCATCCAGGCCCATGTGCAGCTCGAGTGTCTCAGTGATCTGGCGGCCGATGGTCAAAACCGGGTTGAGCGAGGTCATGGGCTCCTGGAAGATCATGCCGATTTCGTTGCCACGCAGGCGCCGAATCGACTCGCCGTCCAGCTTCAGGAGGTCCCGCCCCTCGAACAGGATCTCGCCGCTGACTATCTTGCCAGGCGGATTCGGGATGAGACGGAGGATGGAGAGAACGCTGACCGTCTTCCCGGAACCACTCTCCCCCACCAGACCGAGGATTTCGCCCTGCTCGATCTCGTAGGAGACGCCATCAACGGCCTTGACCACGCCCTCTTCAGTGTAAAAATAGGTCTTGAGGTCTTTGACTTCCAAAAGTGGCCGCGCCACGTACCCCTCCCCCTTTGTCCGATAAGTAGCCGCAAGGGTACCGAAAACGCTGCAGGGTGTCAAGACAATACGCCAAGAGGAGAGGCTGTGCCTCCCTCTTATTGACGCGCGATTCGGCTTAGAACAAGAACGTCAGGTTCTTGCTCAGGAGCACGTTCTGGTCCAGGAAGATAGCGCGACGCGCCAGCTTCCACTCGCCGTCCACCTT
Source organism: Dehalococcoidia bacterium (assembly GCA_035650635.1). Classification (GTDB taxonomy): domain Bacteria; phylum Chloroflexota; class Dehalococcoidia; order SM23-28-2; family DASRHH01; genus DASRHH01. The sequence continues at coordinate 4,401 of DASRHH010000016.1, forward strand.
GCGCAGGGTGTCCTCACGCTTGCCGATCATGAAGTCGGTCTCGTCCTGCAGCCGGTTGCGGTAGACGAAGAAGCGGCAGCGGCTGGTGACCTCGTGCGGGTCGGAAAGCGAGGGCTTAACGTCGATGATGCGAACGTTGGTGATCATGTGCGTGATGCGTGAGAGCGGCTCTTCCGCCCAGTGGATGCCGGTCATCAGCTGGTTGACGCGCAGTTGCAACGTGGTCAGGCTCTCGTCGAACCAGGCCAGCTCATTGAGCTCCTTGGTGTACTCCCGTTCCTGCTCGCCGAACTTGTAGTTGCGGGCCAGCGGCATCCAGTAGCGGATGTCGGCCGTCAGCAACTCCAGCCAGTCAAAGTACTTCCATTCGTCCAGGATGTCGGCTTCCGTGTAGAGGAACTCTGCGACCTCCTGGGCCAGCAGGATGCGCTGCTGCTTCTCGGTCTGACTCTCGATTGCCACGCCAGTCTCCTAAGGCCAGAACTGCGGCCGGCTGTTGTGAATGTCGTCCCAGCTGTCGGCATCCATGAAGCGCGCCCAGGACAAGTAGAAGCGCATCTGGTTCTGTTCTGAGTTGCCGCCGGTTGTGATGAGAGCCTCCGGCAAGCCGGGGTCCTGGTGCTGCAGGCCCAGGCCGGATTGGTAGTTGTACGGGTAACGCCTGGCGATGGTGCCGCGGCTGGCGGCGGTGGCATAGTTCCAGTTCTCCATGTCGTCCTG
>DASRHH010000017.1:0-12185 GCA_035650635.1 Dehalococcoidia bacterium
ACGAGATCGTCCGCTACTTCCTGGCGCTGAGCCAGCTCAACTACAGCGTCGATACCGGCTTCTACCCGCTCGGCTCCTGTACCATGAAGTACAATCCCAAGATCAACGAGGACGTCGCCCGGCTGCCCGGCCTGGCGCACATCCACCCCGAGCAGGACGCCTCGACGGTCCAGGGCGCCTTGCAGCTGCTCTTCCAGCTGCAGGGGCTGCTGGCGGAGATCACCGGCATGGACGCCGTCAGCCTGGCGCCGGCCGCCGGCGCCCAGGGCGAGCTCTCCGGCATGCTCATCGTCAAGGAGTACCTGGAGAGCCTGGGCAACGGCCACCGCCGGCGGGTGCTGGTGCCGGACTCCGCGCACGGCACCAACCCCGCGACCGCCGCCATGTGCGGCTTCGAGGTAGTGACCGTGCCGTCCGACGCCGACGGCAACACCGACCTCGCGGCCCTGGAGACGGCGCTCGACGACAGCGTAGCGGCGATGATGTTGACGCTCCCATCGACGCTGGGGCTGTTCGACCCCAACATCGGTCGCATCGCCGAGATGCTGCACGCGCACGGCGCCCTCCTTTACGGCGATGGCGCCAACCAGAACGCTTTCCTCGGCCGCGCCCGCTTCGGTAACATCGGCTTCGACGTGGTGCACCTCAACCTGCACAAGACGTTCTCCACCCCGCACGGCGGCGGTGGCCCGGGCGCCGGTCCGGTATGCGTCAAGGCGCACCTGGCGCCGTTTCTGCCGGAGCCCGTCGTCGCCCAGGCGCATGGCAGTTACGTCCCGACACGCCCAGAGCAAAGCATCGGCAAGACAATGGCCTTTTACGGCAACTTCGGCGTGCTGGTGCGCGCCTACGCCTATATCCGCTCGCTGGGCGCGGACGGCCTGAGCGCCATCAGCGAAAACGCGGTTATCAACGCCAACTACCTGCGCGCGCGGCTCAAGGACGCCTACCAGTTGGCCTATGACCGCACCTGCCTGCACGAGGCAGTTTTCTCGGCAAGCCGGCAGCGCGCCCGCGGCGTCAAAGCACTCGACATCGCCAAGCGACTGATCGACTACGGCTTCCACCCGCCGACGATCTACTTCCCGCTGATCGTCCCCGAAGCGCTGATGATCGAGCCGACCGAGAGCGAGAGCCGCGAGTCCGTGGACGCCTTCTGCGAGGCCATGCTGGCGCTCGCGCGCGAGGCCGAGGAGTCCCCGGAGCTGCTGAAGGAGGCGCCGACGACGGCCCCACTACGCCGCCTGGACGAGGCCACCGCCGCCCGCAAGCCGGTGCTGCGCTGGCAGCCGCCAACCGGCGCCGAATAGCCCGATGGACCTCGATCTCAAAGGTAAGACAGCGATCGTCGCTGGAGGGAGTCGCGGCATCGGCCGGGCGATCGCCCTGGGATTGGCGGCGGAGGGCTGCAACCTGGCGCTGGCCGCCCGTGACGCCGGCAAGCTGGCGGAGACGGCCCGCGCCGCCGAGAAGCTGGGCGTGCGCGCCATCACCTCCGCCGGCGACCTCAACCAGACGCTCGCCTGCAGCCAGGTCGTCGAGTCGGCGCTGGAGGCGTTTGGCCGGGTAGACATCCTGGTGACCAGCATCCATGTCTCGCTGAGCGGCGCGGGCGATGCCGTCTGGCGGGAGGGCATGAATACGCTGTTCCTGATTGCTGTGCGGCTGGGCGGTCTCGTCGCCGAGCCGATGCGCGAGCAGGGAGGCGGCGTCATCCTGCACCTGTCCTCGATCTGGGGCCGCGAGGCAGGCGGCCACCCGGCTTACAACGCCGCCAAGGCCGCGCTGATCTCGCACGTCAAGTCCAGCGCCGATGCCCTGGCCCGCGACAACATTCGCGTGCTCTCGCTGGCGCCGGGCTCGGTCAGCCACCCCGGCGGCACCTGGTGGCGCCGCCAGCAGGAAGACCCGGAGGGCATGTCGCGCTTCGTCCAGGAGAACATCCCCATGGGCCGCTTCGGGACCGCGGAGGAGATCGCCAACGTCGCCGTCTTCCTCTGTTCGCCGCGCGCCTCCTGGATGACCGGCGGCACCGTCGTCGTCGATGGCGGCCAGAGCCGCGCCAACTTCTAGCCATGGCTGACGAATCGCCGCTCGAGTCCCTGCGCGTGCTCGACCTCTCGATCGAGATCGCCGGCGCCTTCTGCGCGCGCCTCCTCGCCGACGCCGGCGCTGACGTCATCGCGGTCGAGCCGCCGGGCGGCGGCCCGCTGCGCTCCCACGAGGCCTGGCTGTACCTGGCCGCCGGCAAGAAGTCGCTAACCCTGGACCTGGGCTCGGAGGACGGGCGCGAACTGCTGCGGGCACTGATGGAGGAGACGGAGGTCATCGTCGAGACGTTCCCCGCCGGCCGCCTGGAGTCGCTGGGCCTGGGGTTCGAGGAGTTGCGCCGGCTAAAGCGGCGCATCGTGCTCGTCTCGCTCGACTGCGCGGGTGGGCCGGCGGGCGCACCATGGCAGACGGGGTTAGAGGCGTTCGTCGCGGCGCTGTCTGCGGCGATGATCGGCGACGCCAACGACAACCCACAGCACATCGAGCTGGCCGTACGAGACACCGCCGCCGTGGCGGCAGCCCTCACAGCGAAGCTGCACGCTGGCGCGAGAGGCGACAGCCTGCCGGCGCTGCCGGGCCTCCTCGGCGGGGCCGCCGCCGCGTCCGAGCCCGGCGAGCACACGGAGTCGCTGTTCGTCGGCGAGCTGGGCGGGACGCCAGAACAGCTGGCCGACCTGCGACGGCGAGGCGTCGTCTGATGTACCGCACGCCGCTGGGCCACGTGCGCGTGGTTGAGCTGGCGGGCGGGGTCGCGCTGGCCTACGCTGCGCGGCTGCTGGCTGACCTCGGCGCCGAGGTCATTCGCGTCGGTGCGGGCCGGGCGGAGTCGGAGGTGGCGGAGGCCAACTTCAACAAGTACGGCTGCAGCCTGGACGCTAACGACCAGGCGGCCCAAGAGGCGCTATCGCGGCTGCTGACCCGCGTGGACATCCTTCTGGGTGAGGCTGGGGCACCGGAGATAACCGTCGAGAACCCCAGCCTGACCGTTGTTACGCTGACCGGCAGAGAAAGCGCCACCAACGCGGCCGCCATCGGCGCCGCAATTGCGGCTCAGGCGGTACTGGCGCTCTGGCGGCGCCGCCAGACGGGTCGCGGCTCGCACCTGGCGCTGGATGCTGACAGCTTCGCCATACCGGGCGCGCTGCCGCCGGTGAGCGAAGACGGCCGCGTTAAAGTCGCTTACGGTGACGGAACCATCGCGGCCGTGCTGCCGCCGCAGCTGCGTCTCAGCGAGAACCCGACCTTCGTGCGGCTGCCGCCGCCCGCGCCCGGCGAGCACGACGACTACGTGCTGCGCGGTCTTATCGGGCTCTCTGAGACGGCGTTGGCGGAGCTGCGCCGCAGCGGCGCCCTCCGCTCCGCTAGCTGAGCGCCTCGACGACGAAGTCGAGCCGCCCGAACTCCGCGATCACACGTTCCCGCAGTTCCGCGACAGCCTGCGCATCGGTCGCGTCGACGGTCGCCGCCAATCCGCGCCGGCCGATGGCCCAGATCTCGTTGGCGCAGGAGTTGGCCAGAACCTCCTCCTCTCGCGAAGGGGTACGGGTCGCCACGGCGACATCGGCTCCGGCCTCCGCTAATGCCACGGCCAGCGCCCGGCCGCCGGGCAACGGCACCCCGATGACCAACGCCACCTTGCCGCTCAGGTCAGGCATTCGTCTTCACGCGCTCCAGCTCGATCGCAGCGCGCTGCAGCGCCTCCTGCAGCGGCCCGGGGAGGCCCTGGTACTTACCGGGCTCGCGCAGGATGTACTCCTCGATCCAGACGTCGAATCTCTTCGTCTGCGTCTTTGACCATTCGATGATGCTCTGGTGTTCCGGGTGATGGTTGAACGCCCGCAGAGTCTCGACGTCCCGGAACCACGTCATCGAGACCCAGGTGCGTGGCAGCAGCCCATCCGCCCGCGAGTGCGACTCCTGGTAGAGGATGACCCCGGGCTGGCTCATCGCCCAGCGGCGGAAGCGCCGCCAGCGCCGGCTGAAGTAAAAGAAGAGGAAGCCGAAGGGACGGTGAAAGTGCAAGGCGGCAATCACCATGATCGGCGGGTTGTTCAGTTTGGACATCATGATCGCGTTTCCTCCCGGTCAGCGGCCAGGCTGAGCGCCGCCTCCACAGTCTCCCCGATGCTCTCACGAGGCGCCAGCGTCAGCCAGCGCACGCCCGCCGGCCGCCCTTCCGGAGCTTGCAATGCCTCGCCGATGCCAACAACGGCGCCGCCACCGCTACGGGCAATCTCGCGCCCGGCCAGGCGGCAGGCTCGCTGGAAGACAGCGCTATCGCCGCCGCAGACGAAGGCCAGCTGTAGCCCTCCCAGCAGCTTGCCGACCTGGCGCACGGTGACGCGCAGCGCTGCCTCGTTCGTCGCGTCGATCGCCAGGGCCTCGGCGCGGACGCCGGCTGCCGCCGCGCGCCGCGCCGCTCGCTTGGCCGCAAAAGCGTCGTCCGGCCTGATCGTCGCAGCCACCGCGGCTACGTCGGTGCCTGCCTGCGCCAGCGCCTGTACCAGGGCCGCGCCCAGCTCGGTTTCGGCGCCCAGCACCATCGCCTTGCGGCCGGCCAGCTCTCCTGCCATCCGGCCTTCACCTATAGCACCTGGGCGGAGCGGCCGTCCAGCCTATGCTATTCTTTCGCCATGAAAGTCCAGCTAGCCTACGGTAAGACCGGCGTCGAGGTCGAAGTGCCGGACGACTCGCTGGTGCTGCAGCCGAAGCGCTTGCTGCCGGTCGAAGACCCCGCGGCCGCCATCGTCGAGGCGCTGCGCGACCCGATGGGCACGCGCCAGCTGCGCGACCTCGTGAGCCCGCAGGACACCGTCGCCATCGTCTTCAGCGATATCACCCGCCCCATCCCGAACGACGTCGTGCTGCCGCCGCTGCTGGCGGAGCTGGAGGCCGCCGGCGTCCAGCGACCCAACATTACGCTGATCAACGGCCTGGCCATGCACCGGCCCAACACCCGCGAGGAGCTTCTCTCCATGCTGGGGCCGCAGATCATGGACAACTACCGCATCACCCAGCACAAGCCAGAGGACCCCGATCGCCTGACCTACCTGATGACGAACGATCGCGGCATCGACGTTTCGCTGAACTCGGCATACATGTCGGCCTCCGTGCGCATCCTCACCGGCTTCATAGAGCCGCACATCTTCGCCGGCTGGTCCGGCGGCGGCAAATCCGTACTGCCAGCGATCGCCAACGCCGAAGCCGTCATGTCCAACCACAGCGGCCCCATGTTGGCCCACCCGGCGGCCAACTGGTGCCGCACCACGGACAATCCGATCTTCACGGAGATGCGAGAGGTGGCGCAGGCCAGCAACCCAACCTTCGTTCTCAACGTCACCCTGGACGAGCGCAAGCAGCTGACCGGCGTCTTCGCCGGCGAGTTAAGGCTGGCACATGATGCCGGCATCGCCTTCGCGGAAGGGGCCTTCGTGCAAGACGTGCCGCACGAGTTCGATATCGCGCTGACGGCTCACATGGGCTACCCGTCCGATATCAACCTCTACCAGTCGGTGAAGGCGCTCTCCGTCGCGGCCCAGGCAGTGCGCCAGGGCGGCGCCGTCATCCTCTGCGCGGAGTGCCCGGACGGCCTGGGCCTGCCCCACTTCGCGGACCTGCTGGGCGCCCGCTCCAGCCCGCCGGAACTGCTGGAGATGGTGGAGGACCCGGAATTCTCGGCCTTTGACCAGTGGGGCGTGCAGGTCACCGCCATGTGCCAGGTCAAGGTCAACACTTACCTCTACTCCTCGATGTCCGAGGCCGAGACGCGGCGCGCCTTCATGGAACCCGTCCACGACATCAGTCGCGCGCTCAAAGGTCTGCTCCTACGCTACCGCACGGAGCTGGGCCGCGAGCCTCGGGTGCTGGTGCTGCCCTACGGGCAGCTGACGGTGCCGCGGCTCAGCGCCGCCGTCTCCGGCTAGGCCCGTCTATGCTTTCCGAGTGCATCCTCTCCGGCGAACGGACACGCCTGCGCCCCGCCGACGAACGCGATCTGTCGGCCTTCGTGAAGTGGCTGGCCGACCCCGAGGTGCGCTACTGGATCGCCCTGCCGGAGGCGCCTGACCTGGCGGCCGAGGAGGAGTGGCTGGAGGAGACGCGCGCCCAGGAGGACCGGCTCGCCTGGGCCATCGAGTCGAGCGAGGGGCAGCTACTGGGCACCGTAGAGCTGCGCAACGTCGACGAGTACGAAGGCCGCGCCGAGCTTGGCATCGCCATCATGGACAAGTCCTGCTGGAGCCAGGGCTACGGCAGCGACGCCTTGCGCAGCGTCCTGGCGCACTCCTTCGGCGAGCTGGAGCTGCGCCGCATAAGCCTCACCGTCGACGCCGATAACGCCCGCGCCGTCCGCTGCTACGAGAGGTTGGGCTTCGCGCGAGAGGGCGTGCTGCGAGCGCATCGGCTACGGGAGGGCGAGCCGGTCGACGCGCTGGTCATGGCCATCCTGCGGCAGGACTGGCAAGCGTCCCTACTTCCCCCCAGGATGGACCAGAGGGAAGGTGACGACCCCTCCCTAGCCCTCCCCTAGAAGGGGAGGGGGACAGCTCTCCCCGCCTCTAGCGGGAAGCTAGTTGGCAGCGTTGCGCGCGGCGGCTATGCTTTGGCGGTGAGACACCATGGCTAGAGCTGTCGAACCGGGCCTGAAGGGCATCCTGCCGCTGACCGCGGCGGTCAGCGAGGCCGGCCATCTCGTACTCGGCGGCTGCGACACCATCGACCTCGCGCGGGAGTTCGGTACGCCGCTCTACGTCTTCGACGAGGAGACGCTGCGCGGGCGCTGCCGCGAGTTCCAGGCCGAGTTCGGCTCGCGCTACGCCGACACGCTGGTGCTCTACGCCTGCAAGGCCTACATCGGCCGCGGGCTGGCGTCGATCATCGCCGAAGAGGGGCTCGGCGCCGACGTCGTCACGGGCGGCGAGCTCTCGATCCTGGCCGGCGTGCGCTTCCCGGCCGAACGCATCTACTTCCACGGCAACAACAAGTCGCCCCAGGAGCTGCGCGAGGCGTTGAAGTACGGCATCCATCGCGTCGTCGTCGATAACTTCCACGAGTTACAGCTGCTCAACGACCAGGCGGGCGAGGCCGGCCGACGACAGGCGATCCTTCTCCGCGTCTCGCCAGACGTCGACCCCCACACGCACGACAAGACGACGACCGGCGTGCTGGACAGCAAGTTCGGCATTCCCATCTCCACCGGCCAGGCGGACATGGCGGTCGCCCTGGCCATGGAGGCCGACAACCTGGAGCTGGTGGGCCTGCACTGCCACCTGGGCTCGCCCATCTTCGAGATCGACCCATACCTGGAAGCGATCGATATCGTCTTCGCCTTCGCGGTGCGCATGCGCGAGCGCTACAGCTTCCAGATGTCGGAGTTCAGCCCGGGTGGCGGCTTCGCGGTCCAGTACGTCGAGGAGTTGCCTGCGCCATCGCTCTCTCAGTACGCCGAGAGCATCGTGCGCGCCATTCAGCGCTCCTCCCAGGACTATGACCTGCCGCTGCCGCGACTCGTCATCGAGCCGGGCCGCTCCATCGTCGGGCAGGCCGGAGTGGCGCTCTATACGGTCGGCGCTACCAAGGACATCCCGGGCGTGCGGCGCTACGTCTCGGTCGATGGCGGCATGGCGGACAACATCCGCCCCGCGCTCTACGGCTCACAGTACTCGGCGCTCGTCGCCAACAAGGCGGCCGACCCGCGACGCGAGACGGTGACCGTGGCCGGCAAATACTGCGAGTCGGGCGACGTCCTCCTGCGCGACATCGGCCTGCCGCCGCTGGAGCCAGGTGACCTCATCGCCATGCCGGCGGCCGGCGCCTACGCCCCATCGATGGCGAGCAACTACAACGCGGCGCTCAAGCCGGCGATCGTGCTGGTGAAGGACGGCCAGGCACGCCTGCTGCGCCGCCGCGAGACCTACGCCGACCTCACCGCCTACGACGTCTGGCCGTAGCGCCTACGCCGGCCAGCGCTGCCACGACTCGAGCATCTGCCTGGCGTCAGCGCTATCGCCGTCCAGGAAAGGGCCCTGTGTAAGGTGTCCTATCCACCAGCGGCTGCCATCGAACTCCACGCCAAACGATAGCATTGAGCGCTGGCCCTCTTCGGACCCAAGGTAGGAGAACCCTAGCCGCGGCCCGGCGATGCTTGTCGCGATGAGGTCAAAGTCCTGCCCTGTTTCGCGATACTCATCCCGCACCCGGCTGACGGCATACAGCTTCGGCAGGCCGTCGCCGTACTGGTCGCGCGCAGTGGGCTCACTACTGAGGACGAACTGCCGGATAAACGGCTCGAATTCCACGCGGTCCATGCCGAAGCCTTCAGACTGCCAGACGGTGACCAGAACCATATCAACGAGCCTGTCGCCGACGAACACTCCTCGCGGTTTCTCACCCTCGGCTACCGGAATCGGATCCACACAACCGGCGGGCCAGCCGAAGGGAACATCGCACCGCGTAGGCACGAACTTCACGTTGTCCAGGAAGAATTGGATGTCCTGGGTGCGCAAGGCCTGATCCAGACGTTGAGCGAATTCGCGGAGGCCAGGCGTCAATTCCAGCGGCACGTAAGGCGGTGGAGCAGAGATGGGCATGGACGTGACGATGGGTTGCTCAAGAAGCGGTCGCGGATACAGGTAGATCGAGATGTTGATTTGGGAGCCGCCTGACTCCATACCTGCAGCTCCCAGGCTCATTCCAATGCCATTCTTTGTTACCGCCACCACGAAGGCATTTCCCTTATCCGGAAGCTTGTCCCAGCTGGGCTGCGCCGCCATGTCCCCTAGCATCGCCCACTCCAGGCTAGGCAATCGCGAGACGTAGTAGTCCTTGACCGACCGGAACTCATCGGGCGTCCACAGCGTTACACTCAAGCCAGGTTCCTGGAGAACGGGGCCTTGGGTGACCACGGCCTGCGGGTAGATCCCCAGTTCTTCATATGCTCCGAAGAGCTTTTCCTCAACGGTCGGCGTGACCGTCGGTCCCGTATCGCCGGGCGGCTCGCAGGCCAGCGCCAACGCGCCCAGTGCCGCCAAGATGCCGAGCAGCAGCAGCTTGCGGCCAAATGCTATCGTTTTCACCGATTTCGCATCTTCCCTGCTCAAGAAACGCCGCCAAGGCGCTCAAGGGTGCGCGCCAGCCTACCATTTCGCCGCGGCGTCCGCTAACTTGATAGCGTTATGTTCGCCATCGTCGGGCAGGAGCGAGCGCTACGTATCGTGTCGCTCGCCGTTCAGTCGGGCCGGCCGGCGCACGCCTACCTCTTCGCCGGGCCGGCCGACGTCGGCAAGCAGACGCTGGCGTTGCAACTGGCCCAGGCGCTCAACTGCCGCGAAGCCGATCCGCCCTGCGGACAGTGCTCCAGCTGCCGGCGCATCGCCGAGGCAAAGCACCCGGACGTCCAGCTGGTGACAGTCCTGACGAACAAGGAAGACCGCCGCACCAAGAACATCAGCATCGCCCAGGTGCGGGAGGTGGAGCAGACCATTGCCCTCAAGCCCTACGAGGGCGGCTACCGCGTCGTCATCATCGATCCCGCCGACGCGATGAACCTGGAGGCACAGAACAGCTTCCTCAAGACGCTGGAGGAGCCTCCGCCCAACACGGTGCTCATCCTCATCACGACGCGCGAGCACCTGCTGCTGGAGACGATTCGCTCCCGCTGCGCCCGTGTCGAGTTCGGGTTGGCGCCGCGCGAGGTCATCCGCGACCTCCTGGCGGAGCGGGGCCAGGCGCCGGAGCAGGCGAAGCTGCTCTCGCGGCTGGCCGAGGGCCGCGTCGGGCTCGCGCTGGCCTACGCCGCCGACTCCGACTTGCTGGCGGCACGCTCGGAGGGCCTGGCCTCCGCCCGCGAACTGGCGCGAACGAGCCTGCCGGACCGCTTCCAGCTGGCGGACGCGCTGGCCAGCAGTTTCAGCAGCGAGGCCGCCGCCATCCACGAGCGGCTGGGCCACTGGCGCAGCTGGTGGCGGGACGTCCTCCTGCTGCAGACACAGGGCGAAGACGGCGTCTCCAACGCTGACTTCCTGGCCCAGCTCATGGAGGACGCCGGCCGCACCACTCCCGGCGAGGTCGCGGAGTTCCTGCGGGCGCTGGATCGCTGCGACCAGTACCTCGATTTCAACATCAACCCACGATTGGCGCTGGAAGCCCTGCTGCTGGCGACGCCAGCAGCTTAAGGGAGTCGAGGCAACCCGGCCGCCTAAAAGTTTATGGGAATCGTCGGTGGATCGGCGGTCGTTTTATTGCGGCTGCCGGTAGCAGTGTGCTAGCATCCTTAACCGCAGCAATAAAATATCCTAAGTGGTCCCTTCGTACGCTCGCCCTGAAATGCGTCGTCCGGTGGGGGCCATTTCTGACGTAAAGGGGGGATCAATGCACGTCGTTATCGATGGCTACGGGGGCGACTCGACTCTTCTCTCCAGCGAGGAGACGGTGCGCGTGCTGTTGGATCGCTGCCCTGACGAGATGGGGATGACCAAGATCACCACCCCGCTCGTAATGCGTTACGAAGGCGCCAAGCCGGAAGACTGGGGAATCTCCGGCTTCGTCATGATCGCCGAGAGCCACATCTCCATCCACACCTTCCCGCGCCGCGGCCTCCTCTGGGTGGACGCCTTCTCCTGCAAAGGCTTCGACCCCGCGCCGATCGTAGAGGAGTTGCGCGCCAGCTTCCGCCTGCGAGAGGTGCAGATGCAGGTGTTGGAACGCGGCCTGGAGTACGCTGCCCCCGTTCCTTCCGGCGCCGCCGCCGGCACCGCAACTTCCGGCGCCCAGACGGGCGGCCGTCCGGCCGAGCTGTAGTCTCCGCCAGAAAGGAGCCCTCGATGACCGACCTGCACGAGGGCGCTGTCACGCCCTTTTCCGTCAGCGATCGCCTGTCCGGCGGCCAGCTGGTCGACCAGATGGGCCAGACGGCCTTCCAGGCCCGCAACCTGGGCCAGGCCGTCCACATCTGGGAGGCCATGCTCAAGGACCGCACCACCATCCTCATGGGCCTGGCCGGCGCCATGGTCCCGGCCGGCATGCGGCCCCTCATCACCTACCTCATCCAGAACCGGCTTGTCGACGTCATCGTCAGCACCGGCGCCAACCTCTACCACGACGTCTACGAAACGCTGGGCTACCAGCACTGGCAGGCCGCCGGCGGCGCCCAGCAGGGCGACGATGACATCCGCCTCGCTCACCTGCGCCTGGTCCGCTTCTACGACGTGCTGGCCCCGGAGCACGAGTTCTCCCTCGGCGAGCGCTTCCTCCTGGAGTTCAGCCTGACGCTGGACCAGGACCGCCCCTACTCTACCCGCGAGTACTTCCAGCAGCTGGGCGAGGCCCTCGGCGTCGTCGCGAAGGAGGAGGGGATCCTGACGGCGGCCGCCAGGCACGGCGTCCCCATCTATTGCCCGGCCCTGGGCGATAGCGTCCACGGCCTGGCGATTGCGGAGGGACGCTTTCGCACCGGCCAGACGGTCACCTTCGATGTCATCAACGACGTGCTTGAGCTCTCTCACATCTCGCTGATGGCAGAGAAGAGCGGCGTCATCTACATCGGCGGCGGCACGCCCAAGAACTTCATCCAGCAGTCCGGCGCCGCCGGCTACATCTTCCAACGCGAGCCGCCGGGCCACACCTACGGCATCCAGGTGACCATGGACCAGCCGCAGTGGGGCGGCCTCTCCGGCTGCACCTTCGAGGAGGCCCAATCCTGGCGCAAGATCGCGCCGGACGCCCGCTTCGCGACGGTCAACGTCGAGGCATCGGTGGCGCTGCCGCTCATGGTCAGCGCCCTGGCCGAGGGCAGCGCTGAGGCGATCCGCTCTCGCAAGCTGCCGGCGCTGGACTGGGACTGGGAGGCCCACCGCGGCCGGGCCGGTCGCTAATTAGGGCCACGGGCGATGCCTGACGACCGCTTCTACCCGCACCGCAACTTCGCGGCGCTGGACGCCGAGTTCAGCGACTACGCCCGCGCCCGCGTCGTCGTCCTGCCGGTGCCCTACGATAGCACCACCAGCGGCTGGGTCGGCACGCGCGACGGCCCCCAGGCCATCATCGAGGCGTCCGGCAACATGGAGCTGTACGACGTCGGCATCGGGCGGGAGCCGTACCGCGCCGGCATCCACACCCTGCCGGACGTGGCGCCGCAC
>DASRHH010000018.1:0-4137 GCA_035650635.1 Dehalococcoidia bacterium
ATCGGCACGCGCGTGCTGGCGATGTTCAGCAAGAAGTCTGCGTTCGCCCGCTTGAGGTCAACGCGGACCTGGTAGTCGTTGATGACCGTGATCTTGTCGATGCTTTCGGTGAAGCCGGAGTTGACCTTGAGCTGGTTCTGCCGGTTGAACGTGTAGGCGACATCGTTCGCGACGAACTCGCGGCCGCTGACCGGTGGGATGTTGTGCCATTTCACGCCCTTGCGCAACGTGAAGATGTAAGACTCCGGCTGAGGTTGCTCAATCTTCTCCGCCAGGTCGCCCTCGACTATCAGGGCCTTGGCCATCTCCGTGACCTTGTAGCGCACGAGACGGCTGTAGGCCACGCCGGCGGTCCCGCCGACTCCCGCGGACGTTGTCTGGTGTGGGTCCAGGTGGGGCGGCTGGATGGCGTACTGGAAAGCAAGCTTGCCGCCGCGCTTGGGCTGGCCGCTGGTCTGGGTGCCTGTACTCTTGTTATCGCTGGTGCTACTGCTGCTGCAGCCGACGATCCCCGCGGCCGCCAGACCGGCTACCGCGGCCGCGCTGCCGGCCATGAATCGCCGCCGGGAGACCCTGGAGCGCTGTAGCCTTGTCCAGTAGTTCTGCTCTTGCATCGAAGACTCCCCCAATCGACACCAGCGGGCTGCCGACTTAAAAATTAGTCAATTGATACCAAGGCGGGATAGTTTCGTCAATAGCGACTGGCCGGCTGGTTGAAAGCTTTCGTCTCGGTTGCTGGCGTATCTGCCTCAGTGCGGTAAGATACCCTCAATTCCGCATACAAAGAAAGGGAATCGATGGCAACTAACGACCAGCCGAAGCTCGGCATTGGCTTCATCGGCATGGGCACCGCCTTCCAGATGATGATGCCCAACTGGGTGGCCCATCCCCTGATCAAGATTGTGGCCGGCGCCGATACCCGACCTGACGGGCGCGCCAAGTTTGGCTCTGAGTTCGGCGCGCGCACTTACGAAAACATCGGTGAGCTGGCCTCTGACCCGGAGGTTGATATCGTTTACATCGCCACGCCGCACCAGTTCCACGCCGGGCAGATCATCGCCGCCGTGCAACACGGGAAGAACGTCGTCGTGGAGAAGCCGTTGGCCCTTACCCTTGAGGACTGTCAGGCGGTGGTCGACGCTGTGGAAAAGGCGGGGGTGAAGGTGATCATTGGGCACACCAATAGCTACGACCCGCCGATCCTCAAGATGCGCCAGATCATCGAGAGCGGCGAGCTGGGCGATGTGCGGCTCATCCACACCTTCAACTACACGGAGTTTCTCTACCGCACGCGCCGGCCGGAGGAGCTGGACACGAGCAAGGGCGGTGGCATCATCTTCAACCAGGTGCCACACCAGGTGGACATGGCCCGCCTGCTGGGCGGTGGCCTGGTGCGCAGCGTGCGCTCCATGACCGGCATCTGGGACCCTACACGCCCAACCGAGGGCAGCCATGCCAGCTTCTTAGAGTTCGAAAGCGGAGCCGCCGCGATCCTGATCTATAGCGGCTACGCCCACTTCAACGCCGACGAGTACAAGGGCCGCACCCCCAACCTGGAGCGCTACGGCGTCTCTCGTAGGGCTATCCGCTCGATCGACAGCCGGGAGGCCGAGGGCCAGATGGTGGCGGAACACGGCTTCGGCGGGCCATCGCAGACCTGGAACGTCCCCACCGCCGCCAACCAGGTGCCGCCGGCCAAAGAGCACGAGACGTTCGGAGAGATGCTGGTCAGCTGCGAACGCGGCGACATGCGAGGCACCACGACGGGCATCGTCGTCTACTCCGACGACGAGATACGGGAGATCGACCTGCCGTTTGGGCGGGGCAATACCCAGCGCTCCGGCGTCATCGATGAGATTTACGACGCCATCGTGCTCGACAAACCGCTGCTACACGATGTCCGCTGGGGCATGGCGACGATCGAAGTCTGTCTGGCGATCCTGCAGTCTTCGCGGGAGCACAAGGAGATCCTCCTCAAGCACCAGGTGCCGCTGAACCGTCCGGTCTGACCCGCCCTAGGCGGTCAGCTCCACCCCCGCGGCCTGCTCCAGTACCCTGACGGCGCTGTACCAGGTGTCTTCGCCCCAGCCCCGCGCCTCCGCCTCGCGCAGCATGTTGAGGACGTTGGGCAGGACTGCAGTGGGGGCGCCAGCGTCCTCCGCGACCTCCGCCGCGCAGCTGATGTCCTTGATCCAGCGCGTCACGGGCCCGCCGGCGCCGGCTGTCGAGAAGCTGCGGGGGAAGACCGTCCGCGTGAACGAGTCGAGGTTGACGATGCGTCCGCCGGCGCTCGTCGAGAGGGCGTCTCGCAGGGTCGTGACGTTCAGGCCTGCCCTGGCGCCGATCAGCAGCGCCTCGGCACCTGCCAGGAAGCCGGCGCAGATCAGGAACTGGTTGATCGCCTTGGCTTCCATGCCGTTGCCCAGCTCGCCCATATAGTAGATGTAGTTTCCCAGGTCTGAGAGCAACGGTTGGTAGCGCTCGAAGGTCGCCCTCTCGCCGCCGACCATTATCGACATCTGGCCGCTCTCCGGGCCGCCGGCGCCGCGGCTGACCGGCGCGTCCAGCATCTCGGCGCCCTTCTCAGCGCAGGCGGCGCCGATACGGCGTATCAGACGCGGCGAGTTCGTGGTGGTGTCTATGAAGCACTGGCCCCGCGAGAGACCAGCCAGGATGCCGGCGTCCGGCTGGAAGAACGCGGCCTCCACCTCCTTTGGCCCGGGCATCGATGTCAGCACGACTTCGACGCCCGGGGCAAGCTCTCGTGAGCTGTCCCGCCACTGGGCGCCCAGCGCCAGCACGGCGCTGGCGGCTTCGTGGCTCAGGTCGTGGACGTAGACTTCGTGACCGGTAGCCAGTAGCCGCTGAGCCATGCCGCCCCCCATCACTCCGACGCCGACGATTCCCACCTTCATGCGATTGCTCCTTTCGGGCTCAGGACAGCAAGCGAGCTAATCAGAGACCTCTGATTAGCTCGCGATGGCCTGGCCGGTTCGGGCTTAGGCTCTGGCTTTGATCAGTTCCTTGGTGCCTTCGACCCAGTCGATGTCCTTCTTGAGCAGGATGTCGAGCTGGCGCACGCGGTAGACGTCGCCGTGGGCCGCCGCAAACGGGTCGGTGCCCTCCAGCAGGTCGCGGGCGGTGCGCAGTAGCTTCTGGCGCATGGAGTGGATGGCTGTGTCGCTGCTGCCCAGGTGCTCCTTGGTGCGGTCCGCGATCGGCCCCATGGAGATGGTCATCGCCTGGTCCTGCTCCGGGATGCTGCGGATGCCGGTGAAGTTCCAGCTCTTCTGCAGCTCGCGGTCGATCAGCCAATCGTTCTCCTTGTTGCGTTTCGGCAGGAACGTGCCCGGGATAGACTCTTCGAATGAAATGCCGTGCTCGTACTCCTCGATCTCGGCGGCGGTGAGCGGCCGGTCCGGGTTCCACTGCACACGGAAGAACATGAAACTGGTGTCTGTCATTGGTACGCGCACGTTGCAGCGCAGCGTTTGGCCGGGGACGCCGTTGGCGATGAGGGCGTAGGAAGGCATCAGCCAGTGGGTGATGTGCCAGCTGTAGTCCTCTTCCTCGTCTCCGGTTGGGCGCTGGAAGCCGTACATCAGGCCGTAGTCCGTGTCCTTGACCGAGATGTGATGGAACTTATTGCTGGCTCCCGCGTAGAGGGTGTTGTTGCTACCCGGCAGCCGGTTGTCTCCCTGGCGTCCCGCCGCACGGCTCGCCGCGTGCTGGCTGAGCATGCTGTGCAGGTAGCGGACGTGCGTTGAGTCGATATCGCCTTCCAGGGCCTGCAGGTAGTTGCACTCCACGAAGTACTTACGCATATAGCGATGGGTCGCGGGCACGCGGGCCCATTCCAGCTCCGGCATTTCGGCCTTGAAGTCTGGCGGGCCCAGGTAGGCCCAGATGAGGCCGCCTCGCTCCTGGCAGGGGTAAGCTGCCAGGCGGATGTCGTCCTTGAAGCTGAACTCCGGTGGTTCGGACGGCTGATCGACGCAGTTCCCCGCGACGTCATACTTCCAGCCGTGATAGACGCAGCGCAGGCCGCAGTCCTCGTTGCGGCCGAAGAAGAGGTCAGCGCGGCGGTGGGCGCAGTAGCGGTCGATGAGGCCGATCTGGCCGTTGCTGTCGCGGAAG
>DASRHH010000019.1:0-6300 GCA_035650635.1 Dehalococcoidia bacterium
ATCCGACCCGAACCTGCGCAGCGCCTGGCTGAAGGCGGGCAATCAGCCCTACTCGGTGAAGCTGCCGTGGAGCGATACGTGGGTGCCCATCAACAAGATTCCGCTGCTGCCTTTGCGCGGCGCGCTTACGTTTGACGCAGCGGTGAACGATGTGAAGCTGAACAACGGCGATGGGAATGTGGCGGCCAAGTTCGCCCGCAGTTATGGCCGGGCGCTGGCTGATGACGCCTTCCTGCCGCAGCTCATCCAGATGGGCGTAGCGCTCCAGAAGGGCGACGATTCGGGTGTGCCGTCCACCGTGGCTGGTACGGTGCGCATGCTGCTGCCGATGGAGAGCCGCTTGATGGCGAAGGCCGAGAGCACGGTGAAACCGGACGTGAGCGGCAAGCCCTACCGGCCCGCTGGCGCGGGTCTGGCCGAGAAGGTGGGTTCGGCCGTTCAGGCGCAGGTGCTGGCGAATACGCCCCGCGGGCTGGGCCAGCCTGCTCCACAGCCAGCGCTGACGAATACCGGACAGACCGAGCCGAACGTGCAGAACGGCCTGAGTGTGCTGTCCCCGTTGGCACCGACCAGGCCGAGCTACGACCCGGTGCAGGAGGCCTTTGGCCGTATCGGTGTGCCCCTGTCTACTCCGCCAACCTCGATCACGTCCAACAGCAAGACCATCCAGCTCACGGGCGCGGAGCAGCAGCAGTACCTGCGCGTCCGTGGGCAGTTCCTGGCGGAGAATGTGCCGGACGGCGGGTTCGATTCGGTGGAGCAGGCGCAGCGGCTCCTGCAAAAGGCCGATGAGCACGCAGCCAAGGAAGTGAAGCCAACTGGCGACGAGTTCGACCAGCGGGCGGTGTCCACCAAGGACGCCCGGCAGCAGCAGGCCCAGCAGCGTTCTGATGCCTGGTCGCAGGCGCTAGGCGTGCCCCTGGCGGCTGCATCCGCCAGGCCGACCCCAACGGCGCCGTCGGCGAGTAGGGCAGCGGCTGGCGCTGTCTCCGATGCATGGGCGAAAGCGCTAGGCAAATGACGTACGACGACCTGAGAAACACCTCCGGCATCGTGGTCGAGAAAGTGGTGGGCGACGGCGATGCCACGCGCGGCCCACGGGCCGGGGATGTCGTGTACTTCCGCAACGCACAGGGCCAGTCGTTCATTACGACGGCCAACTCCGATGGGTCGCTGGCGGACCCGGTGCCGGGCAGCCGCATCGCGCAGCCCGGCCGCCGCGCTGGTGCCGCGGCTTACCCGCCAGCGGATGACATCGCGCCGCATGCGCCGGACTGGGCTAAGCAGCATTACGAAGCGGTGCGGACCAGCGATGGGGCTACGCCGCAGGATATGGACGCGGCCCTGAAGGTGCTCCAGGCAGCGGCCACAGCCGACACCAAGGCGGGCACGGTAGACGCCAAGACCCTGGCGCTCGCCCAGAATGCCGTGCAGAAACGGGCCGCTGGGCGAGTGCCGACTCAGGCGGAGCTGGAGGCCTTCAATCAGGTCGCGGCAGCCGGTGGTATTCCAGGCGTCAATGGCTCTGGCAGTGGTATAGCAACGGCGACTGGTTCAAGCGGTGGCTTTGACGCCTTCGCGCAAGGGCTGCTGGCGAGCATTGGCGCGCCAGTCACCGACGCCAACATGCGGCTGCTGCGGGCCTGGAGCCAGAAGGAAGGCACGGCGGCGGCCTACAACCCGTTCGCCACCACCCTGCGCATGGGCGGCAACAATGCGCTGGCCGGGAACAGCGCCGGAGTGCAGAACTATCCCGACCTGGCGACAGGCGTGCAGGCTACAGCGCGCACCCTCCAGGGCGGCTATCCGAAGCTGGTCGCGGCCTTGCAGGCCAGCAGCCCATCGGCCTTCCTGGGAGCCACGGACGAGCTGGGCAAGTGGTCCGGCGGCGACGGAGCGTCGTACGCCTCCAGCATCGCCAACCTGGCAGGCGAGGGCGGCGGCAGCGGGCACATCAGCACCGGCCCCGGTTCGAATCCTTCCTTCGATCTGCCTTCGGCCAACCACCTCAGCATTCAGAGTTTCGGTGGGAAGCTCCTCGGCATCAATCCGCTGACAGGCGAGAAGGTGGTGATCGCCAGCGATCCGGCGTCCCTGGCGCAGCAAGTGAATGCCGCTGTGCAGGCGATCAAGAACGTGTCCGACCTGCAACAGGGCCTGATGCCCAAAGAGCAGCAGCTGATTCAGGACGGCTTCCGGAGCCTGCAGTCGATCAAGCAGCAACTGGCCTCCGGCGCGATTACGCCTGACGATGCCGACAACTACGCCCGATCGGTGCATGGCTACATCACCGCCGCACTGTCCAGCACTACCCCCTATCAGATCTGGAAAGACCAGATGGCGGCGGTGCAGCAGAAGGCCTCGCTCGCCAAGGACCTGCTCGACCAGCGCCTGTCGTCTACGGCGTCCATGGCCAACACGCTGATGCAGGCCGGCAAGGGCCTGCTGTTCGAACCGCCACCAGGCGCCAACCCCGAGACGCTCGCCCGACTCAATGCCGAGGTGGCCAGCGGCGGCCCCGAGGCAACGGACGCGGCAACGCGGGCCTTTACCGACTACATCAACGCGCCGACGCAGTTCCAGCCTGAGGGGGCGCCGGGTAGCGGGCTGGATGTCCTGAACCAGCTGCCAGCGTCCTCGCCTAGCAACCTCTCCCCACTGGCGCAGACGCTGCTGGGCTCGGTCCTGCAGGGCGCGGGCGGCGCATCGGGCTTTGACCCTCAGAGCCTCTTCCAGGCGGCCGCGGCTGGAGCCCCTGACCAGGCGCCAGACCAATGAGGCGGTCAGACGTGCTCGTGCTGTCGGCCCAGGCCCGTGCGCAGGTGCTGCAGGACGTCGCCAAGGGCGTGCCACAGCTCACCGCCATGCGGGCAGCTGGTATCAGCCGGCGGTCCCTGGCTACGTGGGAGCGCGTCCTGGCTGGCGAGCGGGTGGTAGACGACGCAGGGCAGGACGTCACAAGGGACATCACCGAGGCCATCGAGAGCCTGGTGGAAGAGCTGGAGATGGCGGCCGCGCGATTCGAGGTGAGCCTGGTGACGAGCATTGATGACGCTCGATTGACGATCGGTCGCAGTGGAGTCCCCGAGTGGCGGGCTGCTGCCTGGTTCCTTGAGAACAGTCCCGGCCTTCGTGAGCAGTTCCACAAGTACTCACGCATCGAGGTGGACACGCTGCCCCAGATGACAGAACAGCAACGGCGCGAGCAGAAGCTGGTCCGCAACATGTCCGACGCGGAGCTGCTGGAGGGGCTCGACGCCGAATGGCGCGACCTGGTCGCACTACCCGAAGGAAAGGACAACTGAGTTAGATGATTGTCAAGGACTACGAGCCGCGCTACATCGCGCACGTGTACTACGCGCCCGACGACCCGCATGTGACCAACCCCAGCCAGCCGGGGTACGTTGGGTCGAATGCGCCCGGTGGCGGCTACAGCGGATCCGGGTCGCCCGCGTACACCTACAGCGCGCCTGGCGACACCGCGCCTGCCGACCAGTACAACTACACGCCCAGCGGTGACGGTGGGCCGTCCTTCAGCGACGGCAACTACGTGCAGGACAATGGCGACGGCAGCTACACCGTGGTGTATGGCGGCCAGGCCATCAGCACTGGCGACAAGTCCTCTTCGGAGAACTACTTCAACTCGCTGTTCGGCGCAATGACGCCTGGCAACGGCAGCAGCAACGGCAGCGCGCCCAGCTCGTTCGCGAGCGGGGCTACGGGCGGCTCGGCGCTGGCGGACGCGCTCATGAATGGTGGCGGTGGCAACGGCGTGATTGGCTCGCCGGGCTACACCGGGTCGCTGGACCAGCCGAGCCGGTGGACGGTGCATCCGCCCGGCCTCCAGGCACCCATCGACCAGGCGCAGTTCAGCTCGCACCTGCCAATGCCGCCCAACCCGGACCAGATGAACACGGCCCGCACGTTCGCCATGAGCACGGGCCTGCCGCTGGGGCAACTAGCGGGCTCGACGGCCGAGGCGGTTCCGGGCGGCATGGATGCGCAGAACTTCGTGGCGCCCGACCCGAGCAATCCTGGCAAGTACGTCGTGGTTGTTAAAGGCGTGCGGCAGACCGACAACAGCGGTTATTCGAGTTGGGACCGGAACTTCGCGGAGCAGGTATACAACAACGCGCGGGGGCTTGGTTCTGGACCAGCTGCCCCGAAAGGCGTCAATCCCACGGTCAATCCCACTGTGCTCACGCCAGACGCGCAGTACTGGAAAACCCAGGCCGACCAGCTGAAAACCAAGGTGGATTCGCTGAATGACGCGTACCAGAAGGCGCAGATTCAGAGCGCCCAGACTCTGCGGCAGGACACACTGGCCAAGAACCAAAACGACATCCTCGCCAACTTCCTGGGGACGGTGTTCAAGCAGGGTCCCGGCCCCTTCGGGGCGTCCTATCTGCCGATCGTGCAGAGTCTGGCGAAGGCGCTGAATATCCCGCTGCCGGACAGCCTCACGGCCGGGCCGAACTCCAGCGTGAACCCGGACAACATCAGCCCTGCCATCTGGGACCAGCTCCCGAAGGAAACCCAGATGGACCTGATGAATGACTGGGTCAACGCCGGCGGCAACGCGGACGACTTCCTGGCGCGCATCAATGCCCAGCGGCCTGCGGGCAGACATCCAAGTGGCCCGCCGCGGATCATCTTCGCCTGATGACGCCCCGAGAAGCCACGGTGGACCTGCTGGCGGCGCAACGGGAGGCCGAGGCGATATTCGCCATTGCGGAGAGCGCCCACCGCGGCGTGGAGGCTGGCACCATCGGCCCGGAGGCCGCCAGCCAGACGGCGGAACTGCTGGCGCGCCACTTCTCGGATCTCTTGGACCGGGCCAAGGCGGACCGCGATCACCTGGCGGATGAGTCGCTCTAACCCCGCTGTGGCGGCCGACGTGCAGGGGCGCTGCCAGCCCTGCCCGAAGTGCGGCTGCCTGATCGAGCCTTACTACGGCGTGAGTGCGCACCTCAAGAACTGTTGGGGGCCGGACGGCCAGACGCCGCCGGGGCGAGTGGTCGCGCTCCGGGCTGAAAGCGCGCAGAAAAAAATCCTGCGGGGTATGGCAACCCCTTCCGCGAGGCGGCGGGGGCGTCCTAGGAAGGCTGCCTGACGATCGCCAGTGTGGGAGTGGGAACAGGCGACGCGAACCAGATATTGTGAGGCTCGCCGACGTAGGTCAAATGATCCCATCCCTCTGCGGCCAAAGCGTTGAAATCTGGCACATCTTCCGTCACGTCTGTCACCCGACACTCCTCTCCCCTGACAAACACGCAGTAGTCGCGTTGAAGTGCCTGACGGATCATGTGAGCCCGCTGCTCGGCTTCGCTCCGTCCGGCTTCCCTGGCAGCGGCTCTTAGAAGCTTGCGCGTGAATCCGTCGTTGGTCATTTCGCTCCTCCATTTGCTGTGCGCAGAAAGGAGCCCGGGGACAATTCGGACGGTTCTTGGTCCCAAGGCCGGGACGGCGCCCCTGGCCCTACCGTGCACGAGCGTCAACATGACGCTATCCGAGACGTGGGAAGTCTACCCTCGGGCCAGGCTGGTTGGTGAAATCTTCTTGAAGCACACCAGCCGACCCGCTGCCACGCAGGTATCAAGCAGCCGCACGGTGTAGCCGAAGATCCAGGCAAGGCAGGATGCCTGACGGTCCCATTGGGGGACTGTTCTGGAATGGATTCCGGAAATAGCCCCGCCGTGTAGGAAGAGGCCCCTGACTTCAGACGGTCAGGGGCCTCTTTCGTTGTGGCAGCGCGGAAGCCTACCCTATCCCGGCCGCTTCCATGTGCCGAAGCACGAGCTGGAATGAGAAGCGGGACACCGTCCAACTGCGGCGCTCGTCCGCTGGCAAGGCTGGATCAGCTAGCGCATCCTCGGCTGCCGAGAGGCCAGCCCGCATAGCTTCCGGGCCGAGCGGCACAAGGAACTCATTGGCGATGCGCACCGCATCTTCGCGCGTTGGCGCCGGCACTGAAAGGAACATCGGGATGATGATGTGCGGGCAGTCTGGTGGTAGAGCCGTTTCGTCGTCAGCTACGTTCTCGTCTGGCCCTGCCGCAGAACCAGACCCGGCCAGCATCGCGCCGGCGGCGGCTGTGCCGGTGAGCTGCAAGAAGCGACGTCGGTCGATGATCGGCATCGCCATCACGCCACCTCGGCGGCGGTGTCGAAGCAAGGGCAGCTAAAGAGCTTATGCGGCTGCGCCTCATCCATGACGTGCGCCAGGAGCGGCACCAGCAGAGGCTGCATGCGCTCCAACCATTCTTTGGCGCCGGGTATGTGCTCCCAAAGTGCCCGGATG
>DASRHH010000020.1:0-9903 GCA_035650635.1 Dehalococcoidia bacterium
TTGTGCTACGTTGCGCTCGTGAGGCGGAGCCGCTGGTGCAGCAGGCGCTCTAGATGACGTTCGAGGAGCATCGCGACTTCTTGGCCGCCGAGGCGCGGCGTCATTGGGGCGACGCCCGCGCCTCGGCGCTGGCAGAGGCTATCGAACGGCTGGCACGGCACCTGGCGGCGATCGATGCCTCGCCGCTGCACGGCGAGGAGCCCTTCTTCTTCGACATCTTTAACCTGCCCGACGGTCATGCCAGCTGAACTAACCGCCGCGGCGATCGTCGAGGCCTGCCGGAGCGGAACCAGCGCCGTCAAAGTCCTCGATCGTTTTCGAGCGCGCGTAGAGGAGCGCGAGCCGGAGGTGCGCGCCTGGGAGACGCTGGACCTCGAGGGCGCTTATCGGCAGGCGGAGGCGCTCGACCGGCAGGCCGCCGCTGGCCGCCTCCGCGGCTTGCTGCACGGCGTGCCCATCGCGATGAAGGACGTCTACCACGTCGCCGGCCTGCCCTGTCGCGCCGGCTCGCCGGTCTATCACGATTTCGTCCCGCAGTCTGATGCGCCGGTCGTCCGCCGGCTGCGGGAGCAAGGCGCCGTCATTCTCGGCAAGACGGTGACCACGCAGCTGGCCGCTACCGATCCCGCCGTGACCCACAACCCGCGCAACCTGGAGCACACGCCGGGCGGCTCCAGCAGCGGCTCCGCGGCGGCTGTGGCGGACGGCATGGTGGCCGCGGCCTTCGGCACGCAGACCATCGGCTCCACGCTGCGACCGGCAGCTTTCTGCGGCATCGTTGGGCTCAAGGCCAGCTACGGCCGGGTCAGCCGCGCCGGCATCTTCCCGCTGGCTTGGAGCCTGGACCACGCCGGCCTGCTGACGCAGACGGTCGAGGACGCCGCGCTTGTTCTGGCCGCCGTTGCGGGAGCGGAGCCGGGCGATCACACCGCAGCCGGCGTTCCTGCCGGCGATCACTCCGCTGCCGTACGCGACCCGAAGCCGCCGCGCATCGGCCTCTTGCGCGACTTTTTCCAGCAGCGCTGCGACAGCGCCTACTGGGCGCGCCTGGAGGAGACGGCGCAGCGCTTCGCACACGCTGGGGCTGAGGTTGAGGAGGCGAAGCTGCCCGCTGGGTTCGATCTGGCGATCAATGTCAGCCAGACGATCCTGGCCTGCGAAGCCTACGCCGCTTATGGCAACGTCTTCCGCTTGAGGGCCGATGATTTCGCCTCGCAGGTACGGGTCTTGTTGGAGAGCGGCGCACTGGTGCCGGCGAATTCGTATCTGCGGGCGCAGCTGCTGCGCCGCCAGCTCGTCGAGTCGGTGCGGCCGCTCTTCCGGCGCTATGACCTCCTGCTTTCGGCCTCCGCGACCGGGCCGGCGCCGCATGGGCTGGGGTCGACTGGCGACACGGTCTGCAACGCCCCCTGGACACTGCTGGGGATGCCGGCGCTCTCGCTGCCTATCGGCCTGGCCGGAAACGGCCTGCCGTTGGGCTTGCAGCTGACCGCGGACCACTGGCAGGAGGAACGGCTGCTGGCCGGCGCCCGCTGGTGCGAGATGATCCTCGGGCCGGTAATGCCAGCGCCCGCAAGTTGACAGCCTCCGCGGCGGGCGCGCAGAATGCGGGCACTCCGGAGACAAACAATGGCATCTGACCCGCGCGCTGCCCAGGAGAACCGGCCGCTGACCCCGCGGCAGCCGGTCTACGCCCGCGATAGCCTCCTCGCCTGCGAGAACCCCCTTGCCGCCGCCCTGGGCCTGGACGTGCTGCGCGACGGCGGCAACGCCATCGACGCCGGGCTCGCCATCTCGGCGGCCATCGGTGTCCTCAAGCCCAGCTCATCGCACATCGGCGGCGAGGCGTTCCTCCATGTCTATTGGGCGCAGGACCAGAGCCTGACGATACTCAACGCCAGCGGACCAGCGCCGCGCTCGACCGTCGTCGAGAGCTACGGCGAGCAGATACCGCAGACTGGCCCGGCCGTCTGCACAGTCCCGACTCTCGTCGCGGCCTGGGAGGCCGCCCATAAGCGCTGGGCCAGCCGCCCCCTGGCCGACCTCCTGCAGCCGGCGATCCGCTACGCGCGAGAAGGCTTCCCGGCCTCCAATGACCTGGCCTGGATGTGCAGCGTGGTGGCGCCGCAGCTGGCCCGCTTTCCGGCCTCGGCGGCTCTCTACCTGACCGATGGCCAGCCGCTGCGACCGGGCCAGGTGCTGGTGCAGGCCGACTTGGCGCGCACACTGGAGTCGATAGCCAAAGAGGGGCCGCAGGCCTTCTATCATGGCGACATCGCGGAGCGCATGACGCGTGCTATCGCCCGGGACGGCGGCTTCCTCAGCACCGACGACCTGGCGGAGTACCAGCCAGAGTTCCTGGAGCCGGTCGTGACGACCTATCGCGGCTACACGGTGACGGAGCAGCCGCCCAACTCTCAGGGCTACCTGGTGCTGGCGGCGCTCAACATCCTGGAGCCGTTCGACCTGGCAGTGCTCTGGCGCAACAAGCCCGCTGAGGCGGTGCACCTGATGGCGGAGGCGATGCGCGTTTGCCTGGAGGAGCGACGCCTCTACAGCGGCGACCCGCGCTTCGTTGACATGCCGGTCGAGATGCTAGTTTCGAAGGAGCATGCCGATGACCTGCGGCGTAAGATGGCTAACGGTGCGCCAGCTATCGCCGAGCCGGCCTCGCGCGGTGGCGACACGACCTGCTTCGTCGTCGCTGACCGCTGGGGCAATGTCGTCACCTGGATCCAGAGCGTGTTTACACTCTTCGGCAGCTGCTACGTCGCCGGCGATACAGGAGTCCTGCTTAACAACCGCTGCATCGGCTTCACGCTGGAGGAAGGCCACCCGAACCGCATGGCGCCCGGCAAGCGGCCTCTACACACGCTCAACACCTACATGCTCCTGCGGGACGGCGCGCCAGTGATCGCCGGAGGCAGCCCCGGCGGCGAGCAGCAGGTGCAGACCAACCTGCAGGTGCTGGTCAACCTGATCGACCTGGGCATGGACCCCCAGCGCGCCATCGACGCGCCGCGCTGGGGCTATACCCCCGGCGCCGGCCTCAAGCTGGAGCGCCGCTTCGCGGAAGAGGTCGTCTCGCAGCTGACGGCGCTGCATTCCGATGTCACGATGACCGGCCCCTGGGATGGCTCCATGGGCCGCGCGGAGGTCATCGTGCGCGACCCCGAAACCGGCGTCTTGGCCGGCGGCTCCGACACCCGCGGCGAGGGCTGCGTTCTCGGCATCTAGCATCGCAAAGGAGCAGCATGACAACTCAACCACCCTCTGGACCCATCCGCCATCGAGTCCAGGAGATCATGCTGGAGTCGCTGCAGGCTATCAAAGAGGGCTTGCCCGCCGAGGCGCTCAGCGACGAGGCCTGGCAGCAGCTGGACGCCTGCATCAGGACCCTCGAGCCGATGGAGGGGTTCGGCATCCGTGATGCCAACATCCGCATGTCGGCGCTGGCTCGCTCCGTTCGCGCCGCTACCGATTACCTGCTGCCGCAGGTCGACGCGTCGCACCTCGACCTGCGGGACTTCCCGGCCGCCCTCGAGCGCATTGAGCGCGAGCTGCGGGACGGCGCGGCTCGCTAGTCTTTCGGCGAGTCGAAATCGTTTCGCGTCTGGCTGCGGCCGCTATAATGTAGCGCGATGTCTACTTCCGAAGACGAACTCAAGATGCGTTTTCTCGCCGCCCCCGCCATCGTTCCCGAATTCGAAAAAGCCCTCAATGAGCTGGTTGCCGTGGCTGCCAAAGGTCACAAACCAGGCAGCGAATACTTCAACCCGCCGGACTCCTGGCTCTTGCAGCGCATGCGCCTGCTGCAGGACCTGCCGCCCGAGCAGCAGGCGACTTACATCGCGGAGTTCGAGCGCCTCCAGGCCGAGGCCGCTGAAGCCAATGCCCAGGGCAAGGCCGCCTTCCGGGCCGGCCCGGACATCGCGGTGCGGCTGGACAGCGGCGGCCTGGCCTTCTTTAGCCAGCTCGGCGTTTCGCGGCGGCCCGACCTCACGCAGTACTTCATCGAGGGCTTCGACCGCAACCGCGACTCTCTTGCCTTTAGCGAGGAGAACCAGGCGCTCTTCGCCGACGTGCTGCCGCTCATCAGCCGCCGCCTGGCCGAAGCCTTCGCCGCCGGCGATACGGTCGTCCAGACCGATCGCCAGGTCTGCGACGCGCCGGGTCGCTCCTACCACGCGCGCCAGCTGCTTTTCGGCACCCACTACTTGCAGCTTCCCTACATGTGGCGCCAGCTGACCTTTGACCTGCCGGACGCCGATCGGGAGCAGCAGCCGGACATCCTTGAGGTGTCGCTGCCGCACTGGCTGGAAGATGTCAGGCTGCCGCAGGAGCTTATAGCGAGAATTAGGGACGCCGGCCTCACCCAGCTCGTCTTCAAAGCGCCGACCAAGGGGCTTTCCTTGCACCTCGGCTTCGATTACATGGGCGAGCACAAGATGGGCCCGCTCTCGATTGCGATGTTCAAGGTCAAGGAAGCGGGTGGCCTCGCGTTGCAGGCAGCGCTCAGCATCGTCGTGGCCCAAATCCTCGGCGGTGAGACACTGAAGACGGCGCTCGTCACCGCCGGCCCCTCGCTGCACGGCAAGAGCACCCTGACGGTGATGATCGACCTGGCTGACAGCCAGCTCGCCGAGCGCCTGGGTCTGGAGCGCGCCCCCGGCGAATCAGTCTACCCGATGAACGACGACATCATCCTGCTGCAGCCTGTGAAGGGCAGCGGCCGCGTGCCCTACAGCATCGATGGCACGGAGAATAGCTTCTATGCAGTCCCCTTCGGGCTGACCCGCGAGGATGACCCCATCACCTACGACGTCCTGCGCGGCACGCCGGAGCAGCCGAACCACCAGGAGACGCTGGAGAACACACCCGTCAATCCGCGCACTGGCGTGCCGAACTTCCTGGAGAACCCCGTCCGCAACATGCGTATGATCCTTTCGCGCGAGCGGCTGCTGGAGCGCAAGGGAGTCGACCGGATGCTGGAGCGGATCACAGGCGGCGAGCTGCGGGATAGCGTCCACGTGCCGATGAACCACATTGATCGCATCTTCTGGCAGGCTGTCATGCGCCAGAACACGGTGGTGCCGCCGCTGCGCCGACTGGCGCCGGCGCAGTACGTCCGCGTTCTCATGTACGGCGAAGCGGTTCAGATGGGCGCGGCCACGGGCGCTATCGGCAGGCCGTATGTCGAATACTTCTCCGACCCCTTCATTATCGGCCTGGAGGACGAGAACGCTAACCTGCTGCACCGCATCTTGCAGGAAATGGAGTCGGCAGGGGTACAGCAGTCGTACTACGCGCTCAACACTGGTGGCATCGGCGCCGATAGCAATGACTCCGCCAGTGGCGCGCGCTACAAGAAAATCCCGCGCGAGATCACGCTGATGCTGCAGGAGGCGCTACTGCGTGGCGCCGTGAAGTTCGAACAGGACCCTGTCCTTGGATCGGATGTTGCCGTGGCTATTGTCGATGGCAATGGCAAGGAAATTCTCGACCTGCGCCGGGACTGGCTGCCACGCTACGTCTACGGCGAGGAGGAGTACGGGCAGCGCATCCTGGAGTTGAGCCGCCACCGCTACTACGGCGATGGTCCGCAGGACAAGGCCGGCATCCTGCGCTACACCAAGGTCAGCGACGAGATCATCGACATTGCGGGCGTCCCGTTGCCCGCTAACGAGCGCGAGCTGGCGTGGCTGCTATCGTTCTATCTGCATGTCGATATCGCCTACAACACCCTGGCAGACCTGGCGAACCACGCCGACGAAGCGACCGCCCCGGCACCGGACGTGCGGGCTCGCCTGCAGGAGATGGTCAGCACTAGCCTGCGCGATGGGCTGTCGCTGCCGGCAGGCGCAGCGGCTCACTTGAGCGCCTGGGGCCTCCAAACCTAGATAACCTTATCACCGGCTTCGAAATGTTTTCGCTGGACGTAAACGGCTGGAGCATCGTAGCGCGGACGCTAATCGTCTACGTGGTGCTGCTGCTGGCCCTGCGTTTCGCGGGCAAGCGGGAGCTGGGCCAGATGACTCCGTTCGACCTGGTCGTGATCCTGCTGGTGGCCAACGCCGTGCAGAACGCTATGGTGGGCCCAGACACCTCTCTCACGGGCGGACTGATCGCCGCCGGTGTCCTCGTCGGCGCCAACTTCGGTGTGGCACAGGCCAGGGAGCACGTCCCCTGGCTGCGGCGAGCAGTCGAGGGTACGCCCACGCTGCTGATTAGCGACGGCCAGCTGGTGACGGAGCACCTCAAACGTGAGGGATTAGACCCCGACGAGGTCATGATGGCGATTCGGGAGCACGGGGTTAACAGCCTTGAGGAGGTAAAGCTGGCGGTTTTGGAAACCGATGGCTCTATCAGTATCGTCCCTACCGACACTCGCACGCTGCGGACCCGCCGCCATAGCCGCTTCGCCCGCAAGGGGGCCTAAGCCTGCGCCGCTACTCACAAGTTGCCGGCGCGGGTGGCGCCGCACCTGTGGAAAACCCGTCCATCAGGCTTTTCCTGTGAATTTGTGGGAAATTGAGAAAAAAATAACGAATAGGGTTGTCAGCGTCTGACGGGCTGTGTTACCATCCCCGCGATTTATTGCTTTTGGGCCGCCATCAGAGCTGGGCAAGTCGCTTTGCCGGGCGGGCCGGAAAGGGAGCGAATATCCGCAGGAGAATCACAGGAGCGGGACGCAGAAGCAGCCTCAACCAGACCCACAAATCTCTCACCCTCCACTCACTAGTCGAGTACCGCCGCAGACACCTTCTTCACTTACTAATTCTGGCTGTTGCCTTTTGTTCCATGATTGTCGGCCTGAGCGGTGGGGCCGGCGCTGTGACTGCCTCGCTGGCAGGCCGTCCCGACAAGCAGATCAAGTCCCAGGAGACGGAAGAAAGCTACGTCCACCAGGCCCTGGTGATGCGTACTCTCACCGGTAGCTACTATGTGGGCTCCTCGCGGATCGCCGGCGGTGCCTCTGCAGCAGGTTCACCAACGCCCGGCCCTGAAGCCAACCTGCTTCCCCTCTACATCACCCATACCGTCAAGGCTGGCGATACCCTCAGCTCCATTGCGGCCGCTTACAACATGCCGGCCGATTACCTTATCTGGAACAACCCCAGCGCAGTCGGCAACGCGGACGAGGTCGTCGAGGGGCAGCAACTGCTGATCCCCAGCACGCCCGGCATCATCTACACCGTCCGCCCGGGCGATACTCTGACGGAGCTTGCCAGCTACTTCAACATCGAGGTCTCCGCGATCATCAACTACACCCCTAACCGGCTGATCTCAGAGGACGTCGTCGCAATTGGCGCCACGCTGATCCTGCCGGGGGCGGTGCCGCCGCCTCCGCCACCCCCGCCCCCGCCGGTCACGTCGACGCCAGCGCGCGCCGCACCGGTCGCCCCGGCACGGGTTTTCGCTGGCTTCAGCTGGCCAGCCTTCGGCCCCATCACCGCCTACTTCGGTGACGGCCGCGGCCACACCGGCATCGATATCGGTGTCGGCTGGGGTACCGCAGTCGGGGCGTCCGCGCCGGGAACCGTCAGCTTCGCGGGCGCCAAAGGCGATGGCTACGGCTATTACGTCATCGTCAGCCACTCGGGCGGCTTCTCGACCGTTTACGCCCATCTCTCGGCGATCTACGTCAGCATCGGCGAAAGCGTGGGCACTGGCGAGACGCTTGGCGCCTCTGGCTGCAGCGGCATCTGCACCGGGCCGCACCTGCACTTTGAGATCAGGATCGGTGGCGTCGCCGTCGATCCCATGGGCTACCTGCCCTAGGCCCGACGCGCCCCAAGAAGCCAATCGTCTGCGCTCTGCATGATCACAATGCGGCCGATTGCCCCTCATATTGACAATGGTCAGATAGCGTTTTATGTTCGCAGATGCCCTGAAACTACAGCTTTGTCTCAAATGGGCGCACGGCCCGAAGTCAGCACGTGGGAGACGGGAGAAACCAACCGCCCATCTAGACGAAGTTCAAGAGCGATGAGCCAGCAGAAGGAAACAGCGAAAGAGGAGAAGGACCGACATGGCTGATAAGGACGTGTTTGATAAGGACGCAACTGCGAGCGTCAGCGAAAGCGAGAACCCGGCAATCCCCTCGCCTACTCCCAAGCGGACTCGGCCCAGGACGAATAAGGATTGGTGGCCGGACCAGCTGGATCTCTCGATTCTCCACCAGCACTCGCCCCTGTCCAACCCGCTGGGCGAGGATTTTGACTACGCAGAAGAGTTCAAGACCCTCGACGTCGAAGCGCTAAAGCGAGACCTCATCGAGGTGATGACCACGTCGCAGGACTGGTGGCCGGCCGACTACGGCCACTACGGGCCGCTCTTCATCCGCATGACCTGGCATGCCGCCGGCACCTACCGCATCGCGGATGGCCGGGGCGGTGGCGGCGAGGGCGCTCAGCGCTTCGCCCCCCTCAACAGCTGGCCGGACAACGCTAACCTCGACAAGGCGCGCCGGCTGCTCTGGCCGATCAAGCAGAAGTACGGCCAGCAGATTTCCTGGGCCGACCTGTTGGTCCTTGCCGGCAATGTCGCCATGGAATCGATGGGGTTCAAGACCTTCGGTTTCGGCTTTGGGCGTCCCGACATCTGGGAGCCCGAGGAGATATTCTGGGGGGCCGAGGACACGTGGCTGGGAGACGAGCGCCACGGCGGCGACGGTGCAATCCAGGGGCCTTTCGGCGCCGACCACATGGGCCTGATCTACGTAAATCCGGAGGGGCCGGGCGGCAACCCGGACCCGCTCCTTGCAGCGAGCTACATTCGCGAAACGTTCCGCCGCATGGCAATGAATGACGAAGAGACTGTTGCGCTCATCGTCGGCGGCCACACCTTCGGCAAGACACACGGCGCCGCCCCGGCGACGCATGTCGGCCCGGAACCCGAGGGTGCCCCCCTCGAGGAGCAAGGCCTTGGCTGGAGGAACAACTACGGCAGCGGCAAGGGCCCCGACGCAATCACCAGCGGACTGGAGGGCGCATGGACCAACCAGCCCACGAAGTGGGACAACGGGTTCCTCGACAACCTGTACAAGTACGACTGGGAGTTGACGACCAGCCCCGCCGGTGCGAAGCAGTGGACTGCCAAGAATGGCTCTGACGTGGCTACCGTGCCGGATGCTCATGATCCGTCAAAGCGGCACGCCCCCATGATGCTGACGACGGACCTTGCGTTGAGACTGGACCCAACCTACGGAGCGATCACGAGGCGTTTCCACGAGAACCCGGACCAGCTTGCAGACGCGTTCGCCAAGGCCTGGTACAAACTGCTCCACCGTGACATGGGACCCCTCTCGCGCTACCTCGGCCCGTGGGTTCCGGAGCCGCAGCTGTGGCAGGACCCGATCCCCGCAGTAGATCATGAACTGATCGGGGAGCAGGACATCGCCGCCCTCAAGGGCAAGATCCTTGCCTCGGGACTGTCCGTCTCTCAGCTGGTCTATACCGCCTGGGCGTCGGCGGCCAGCTTCCGCGGCACCGACAAGCGGGGTGGGGCGAACGGGGCGCGCATCCGCCTGGCGCCGCAGAAGGACTGGGAGGTCAACAACCCGCCCGAGCTGGCCAAGGCGCTGCAGGCCCTCGAACAGGTCCAGCGGGACTTCAACAGCTCGGCGTCCGGTGGCAAGAAGGTCTCGCTCGCGGACGTGATCGTCCTGGGCGGCTGCGCGGCCGTCGAGCAGGCGGCGAAGAACGCTGGCCAGAATATCACGGTTCCATTCACGCCCGGGCGCACGGATGCCTCGCAGGAGCAGACGGACGTCGAATCGTTCGCGGTACTCGAGCCGGCACACGACGGCTTCCGCAACTACATCCAGGCCGGGCAGATCCTGTCGCCGGAGACCCTGCTGGTGGATCGGGCGTTCATGCTCAACCTGACCGTGCCCGAGAT
>DASRHH010000021.1:0-23911 GCA_035650635.1 Dehalococcoidia bacterium
AGTATGTTCTCCGCCATCCTGGTGACGCGGAGTCTGCTGCGGCTGCTGGTCAGCTCACCGTTCGTGCACAGCCGCTGGTTCTTCGGCATAGAGCCGGTGGCGGCCCCCGCCGAGCCAGCGGCGACGCCGAGCCAGCGGCCAGCCTTCGTCCTGGACTTCGTGCGCAAGCGCGGCTTCTACTACATCCTCTCGCTGGCTATCCTGATCCCAGGTATTATCTCGCTCCTGGTGCCGCCCTCCCTCAAACCGGGCATCGAGTTCAGCGCCGGTACAACGATGACAGTACAGTTCGCCGATAAGTCCGTTTCGGCAGAGGACGTGCGCTCGACCCTCGGCAGCCTGGGCCAGACCCAGGCTCGTGTGCAAAAGACCAACGACGGCGAGTTCATCCTGCGCATGGGTGTGCTACAGGGGGCGTCCAACATCCCGCCTGTCGGGCCGTCGCCGCCCTCAGAGCGCAACGTCATCCAGAACGGCCTGCGGCAGCGCTACGGGGAAATGAAGGTCGTCAGCTTCAATAGCGTTTCGTCGATCGTTTCCCGAAGCATCGCCCGCCATGCCACCATCGCTGTAGTGGCGGCCGCTCTGGCCATCTTGCTCTACATAACGTATTCGTTCCGCAATTTGCCCAAGGCTTATCGCTTCGGGATTGCGGCAGTCGTGGCGGCCTTACACGATGCATTCTTCATCCTGGGGGCGTTCTCCATCTTCGGAAAGCTGTTCGACATCGAGATCAATACGATGTTCATTACGGGGGTGCTGACAATCGTTGGCTTCAGCGTCCACGATACGATCGTTGTCTTCGACCGCATACGCGAGAACCTGACGCGCAACCCGGGCGTGCCGTTCGACGAGGTGGTGAACTCCAGTCTGACGGAGACGGTCGGCCGTTCGATCAACACCTCCGTTACGCTGTTGTTCACGGTGGTGGCACTGATCCTGCTGGCCGGCGCTACCATCGAAAGCTTCCTGCTGGTGCTGCTGATCGGCGTGAT
Organism: Dehalococcoidia bacterium; assembly: GCA_035650635.1. Taxonomy (GTDB): domain Bacteria; phylum Chloroflexota; class Dehalococcoidia; order SM23-28-2; family DASRHH01; genus DASRHH01. The sequence goes on from DASRHH010000021.1 coordinate 996, forward strand.
CGCCGGCACCTACAGCAGCATCTTCATCGCCAGCCAGATACTGGTCTCCTGGGAGGACGGCGACGCCGTCCGGCTCTGGCGCAGGCTGCTGCCGCGCCGCCGGGTCCCAGCACTGGAGACCTAGCGACCACGTAGCTATCCCAAATGACCGAGCGACCCTGGGTCATCAACGCCTGGGCGCCGCTCGGCGTCGCGGGCATGATCTGCTGGCTCCTGTTGAGCGCGGTCGCGTTCTTCCTCTCATTCACGACGCCCGGCTACGTTCTCTTCGAAGCCGGTTGCTTCGTGCTGCTGCTCTCGGGCGTCTCGTTGTTCGCCGGGCTCCGCGGCCCGGTGCGGGTACTGTCCCTCATCGTCTTCGCCGCCGGCGCACTGTCTACGGCGGCGATGCTTCAGGACAACCTGACGCGCCTGATCGACTAGCCATCGCGCAGGACGCGCTCGTCGCCGACGCGACGGGTGACGCGCTGCGCGTCCAGGTGCTCCAGCAGCGGCTGCACGTACTTGCGGCTGTTGCCGAACATGTCGCGCACCTGGGCCAGCGTCACGCTGCCGTGCGACCGCAGATGCGCGACGATGCGCTCCCGCATCTGGCGGTAGGCCTCTGCCGAGAAGACGACGCCATCCCCGACGCGCACGATATCGCCACGCTCCTCCAGGTAGGCCAGCAGGTCAGGCTCTGGAATCGCTGCCGGCGCTGGCGCGTAGGGGTTGCGCTGTAGCGCGAGCAGGAACGCCCGGGCGGCCTCCTCCTGTCCCGGCGGCAGGCTGGGCGCGTGCTCCGGCAGCCGCACTAGTAAACCGCTCTCGGCGACGCTGCCGTCGTCGCGTAGCCGGGTTAGCACCAGGTCGAAGGGCCGCGGCTCCAGCGAGAGCCGGCGTCGCAGGTCCTCGCGCGGCATACCGGGCCGCAGCGGAAACTCGCTGTGGTGTATCTGTAGCGCCTCGATGGCGCGGCGACGGCGCTGCTCCAGCCCGGCGGCGCTGATCACGATGCTTTCCTCGGTTAGCGCTTCGCTCGTCAGCGAAACGACCTCGCCGCCGCCCAGCAGTTCGCCCAGGGCCTCTAAGGCGCCGTCCGGCGCCAGCTGCGCCCGCTTGGCTGCCTGCGCAACGCTCGCGGGCTCGCCATCCTCCAATGCCAGCGCCAGCCGCTCCGCCGTCGAGCCGCCCTGGCGCAGCGCCAGCGCCTGCAGCGTCGGCTCGTGGAAGCGGCGGTGCCTGCGCACGTCGACAGCGACGATGCGGCCGCCACCGAGCGTATCGTTGGGGTCGCGCAGCACGTAGTGATCGCCACTGAGCACCGCCACCTCCTCGGCGAGGCGCAGCTGCGCCCAGGCCTCCTGGCCGGGCGGCAGGGTCTCACGGTCCAACAGGAGCAGGCGTCCCGGCACCTCGGCGGCGCCGCTGTGGAAGCTGACCTCGCTGTTGTGGCGCAGCGCCCGCGTGAGGTGCGGGACGGCGCGCAGGCGCACGTCCAGGTTCTTCGTGGGGCGCAGGGTGCCGGGCCAGGCGAGCACCATGCCGCGGCCCAACTGTTCGACCTCCAGGCCGCTCAGGTTGACGGCCGTGCGACGGCCGGGCGGGGCCACCTCCACCCGCTGGCCGTGTGTCTCCAGCCCGCGGATGCGCGAGCGCAGGCCGCCGGGCAGCACTTCCACCTCCTGCCCGACCTTGAGCGAGCCATCGATCAGAGTGCCGGTAACTACAGTCCCGAAGCCGGCGATCGTGAAGGCGCGGTCGATCGGCAGGCGGGGGCGGCCGCGGTCGGCGCGCGGCGGGCTGACATCCAACTGCTGGTCGATGAGGTCCAGTAGCTCCGGCAGTCCCTCGCGGGTGATTGCGGAGCAGGCGATGATCGGCGCCCCGGCCAGGGTCGTGCCGGCGACCGCCTCCGCGACGTCGGCCTGCGTCATCAGCAGCCACTCCTCGTCCACCAGGTCGCGCTTGCTGATGACGATGACGCCGCGCTGGACCTGCAGGAGGTCGAGGATCGCCAGGTGCTCTCGCGTTTGCGGCATCACCCCCTCGTCCGCCGCGATCACCAGCAGGGCCACGTCGATACCGCCGACGCCGGCCAGCATGTTGCGGATGAACCGCTCGTGGCCCGGCACGTCGACGATGCTGACCTCACGGCCGGAGGGCAGCGTCAGCCAGGCGAAGCCAAGGTCGATGGTGAGTCCGCGTTCCTTCTCCTCGCGCAGGCGGTCGGGGTCGATGCCGGTAAGCGCCTGTACCAGGGCCGACTTGCCGTGATCGACGTGCCCGGCGGTGCCGATCGTGTACATCGGAACCAGATTGTAGCATCGTGGTTTTGCTAACATACGAGCGCCATGGCCACGGTCGCCTACCTCTACGACCCGCTCTTTCTGCAGCACGGCGAGACCGGCGGCACGCACTTCCTGGAGCACCCGGAACAGCCCGACCGGCTGCAGTGGACGATGGCGCTCCTGGAAGAGAGCGGCCTGCTGGGGCGACTGCGAGAGCTGACCCCGCGCGATGCCACCGAAGATGACCTGCGACTTGTGCACGAGCCCGAGCTGATAGAGCTGGTGCGCCATGCTGGCGATCTCGGCCTGCACTGGCTGGACGCCGACACCTACGTCACGCCGGCCTCCTATGCGGCGGCGATGCGGGCGGCAGGCGCCTGTCTGACGGCCGTAGACGCCGTCCATAGCGGTGAGGTCGACTCTGCCTTCTGCCTGGTGCGGCCGCCCGGCCACCACGCGACGCCGCAGCAGGCGATGGGCTTCTGCCTCTTCGATAGCGTCGCTATCGCCGCCCGTCACGCCATCGAACGGCTGGGGCTGGAGCGCGTGGCCATCGTCGACTTCGATGTGCACCACGGCAACGGCAGCCAGGACGCCTTCTGGGCCGATCCGCGCGTCCTCTACTTCTCGACGCATCAGTACCCGTTCTACCCCGGCACCGGCGACTGGCGCGAGACCGGCGCCGGCAATATCGCCAACGTGCCGCTGCCGGCCGGCTGCGGCGACGCCGAGCACCTGCGGGCTTATGGCGAGGCCTGTGTGCCGCTATTGCGCCGCTTCCAGCCACAACTGCTGCTGGTCTCAGCCGGCTTCGACGCCCACTTCGCGGACCCATTGGCCGGCATGCGTGTGAGCTGCGCAGGCTACTATGAGTTGGCGACTCTGTTGCGGGAGCTGGCGGCGGAGCTCTGCGGCGGCCGCATGGTACTGGCGCTGGAAGGTGGCTACCATGAGGTGGGGCTGCCGTGGTCGGTGCGGGCCTGCTTCGAGGCGCTGCTGGGCGAGAAGTGGACGCCGGACCCGCTGGGCTTGCCGCCACAGCGGCCGGCCCCGGACATCGAGGGCCTGCTGGCAGATGTCAAGCGGACGCATGGGCTAGCCGCGGGATGACTGTCATTCTGAGCGGAGCGAAGGATCTGGGGTCGCTAGACCCTTCGCTTTGCTCAGTGACACGTGAGAGGGACGAAAGATGAGAGTCGCGACGATCAAGGAAACGAAGACCGAGGAGCACCGGGTGGGCCTGACGCCGGCGGGCGTTAGCTCGCTGGCGGCGGCCGGCCACCAGGTGCTGGTCGAGCGCGGGGCGGGCGTCGATAGCGGCTATCCGGACGCCGAGTACGAGACCGCGGGCGCCCGCCTCCTTGACTCCGCCGCCGAGGTCGCGGCCAACTGCGACCTGCTGGTCAAGGTCAAGGAGCCGCAGCCGCAAGAGTTCGACTACTTTCGGCCCGGCCTCATTATCTTCACTTACCTGCACCTGGCACCGCTGCCTGAACTGACGCGCGCCATGCTGGAGCGCCGCGTCATCGGCATCGCCTACGAGACGGTGCAACTACCGGATGGCTCGCTGCCCCTGCTGGCGCCGATGAGCCAGATCGCGGGGCGGATGTCGGCGGAGATCGCCGCGCAGCTGCTGAAGCGGCCGGGGCCGGGTCGCGGCAAGCTGCTGGGGGGCATCTCGCTGGTGGAGCCAGCCAAATGCATCGTCGTTGGCAGCGGCACCGTCGGCACCTACGCCGTGCTGGGCCTGCTGGGACATGCCGCCAACGTCACCGTCTTCGGCACCGACGTCAGCAGCCTGCAGCGGCTCTACGATCGCGTCGGCGGGCGCGTTGTCACCCGCGTCAGCAATCGCGAGGCGCTGGCGGAGGAAATGGCGAGCGCCGATGTGCTGATCGCCGGCGTGCTGGTACGCGGCCAGGCCGCTCCCAAGATCCTCACCCGCGAGATGATTCGCTCCATGGGCCCGGGCGCCGTCTATATCGACGTCTCGATCGACCAGGGCGGCATCAGCGAGACGGCGCGCCAGACGACCCACTCCGACCCCATCTACGTCGAAGAGGGCGTCATCCACTACGCCGTGCCTAACATGCCGGGCGCCGTGCCGCGCACCGCGACCGACGCACTGACGGCCTCGACGTTGCCTTACGTGCTGCGACTGGCCAACAACGGCCTCGGGGCGATCAAGGAGAACGCGGCGCTGGCCCGCGGCGTCAACACCATCGAGGGGCAGCTGACGCTGGAGCCGGTAGCACGGGCGCAGGGCCTACCCTACACACCGCTAGAGGAAGTCCTGGTTTCCCTGAAAACCGGGGCTTAGTCCGGCAAGAGCCGTACAAACAGCTCGTTAGCCAGCAGGCGGCCGCGCGCGGTCAGCCTGATCGCGCGCTCGTCACGCTCCAGCAGACCGAGCGACTCGAATTCTCCAAGCGTCGCCTCGTAGGGAGCTAGCGCGCCCCTGCCGAATCGCTGCTCCAGCTCAGCGATGTCAATGCCGTCACTCAGGCGCAGGCCCAGGATCAGCGTGTCGGCCAGCGTCTCTGTTTCGTCGCGTCGCTCGCGGAAGTCGATTGGTGAGCCCTCGCGCACGCGCTTGACGTATCTCTGCGGCGACTTGACGTTGGCGAAGCGCTCGCCGCCGAAGTAGGAGTGCGCTCCGGCGCCGAAGCCGAGGTAGGGCCTGTTCTCCCAGTAGGTCTGGTTGTGGCAGCAGCGCTGGCCGGGCTGCGCCCAGTTGGATATCTCGTAGTGCTCGTAGCCGCTGCCGACCAGGCGCTCCTCCGTCCACTCGTACATGTCGGCCTGGAGGTCGCTGTCCGGCGCCGGCGCCCGTCCCTCGGCGATGTAATGGGCCAGCGCCGTCTCCGGCTCGATGGTCAGCGCGTAGAGCGAGAGGTGGTCCGGCGCGAGTCGCAGCGCTTCCTCCAGGTTGGCCTGCCAGCGCGCCAGCGGCTGCTCCGGCAGGCCGTACATCAGGTCCAGGTTGATGCGCTGGAAGCCGGCCTGCCGCGCCCAGCTATAGGCTTGCCGCGCCTCCTCGGCGCTGTGCAGCCGCTCCAGCGCCACCAGCTCGGCGTCGTCGAAGCTCTGTACGCCCATGCTCAACCGGTTGACGCCCAGCGAGAGCAAGCCGCGAAAGTAATCGAGATCGATGGTGCCGGGGTTGGCCTCCAGAGAAACTTCGCAGCCCGGTGCGACGTCGAACGCAGCGCGTATGGCCGCGATGATGCGCTCCAGTTCTCCCAGCGGCAGCAGCGAGGGTGTGCCGCCGCCGAAGAAGACCGTCTGCACCGTGTGGCCCGCCGCTTCCCGGCGCCAGAGCCCCATCTCCGCGATCAGCGCATCGACGTAGGGGCGCTTCAGGCGCTCCAGCCCGGCGTAGGAGTTGAAGTCGCAGTAAGAGCACTTGACGGTGCAGAAGGGGATGTGCAGGTAGAGCGAGAGAGCGCTGTCGTCCATCGCCTCCCATCGTACCGCGAATCTAGCCCCGCTGCCGCCAGAGAGAGGCCTGCGCTATAGTATCGCCATGCTCAAGACCCACTCCTGCGGCGTGCTGCGCTCCGAAGACATCGGCCGGGAGGTGACGCTGGCCGGCTGGGTGCACCGCCGGCGCGATCACGGCGGCCTCATCTTCATTGACCTGCGCGACCACACGGGCCTGGTGCAGGTCGTTTTCGATCCCAAGGAGACGCCGGAGGCGCACGCCGTCGCCTCGGAAGCCCGCGGCGAGTTCGTCCTGCAGGTCGCAGGCGCCGTCGCAGCGCGCCCGACCGGCACCGAGAACCCGCAGCTGCCGACCGGCGCGATTGAGGTGCGAGCTAGCGCGGTCACCATCCTCAACCCGGCCAAGACGCCGCCGTTCTACATCGCCGAGGAGACGGAGGTCGATGAGTTGCTGCGGCTCAAGTACCGCTACCTGGACCTGCGTCGCGAGACTATGCACCAGAATATCGTGCTGCGGCACCGCGTCACCAAGTTCATCCGCGACTTCCTGAGCGAACGCGGCTTCACGGAGATCGAGACGCCCATTCTGACCTCTCCGACGCCGGAGGGCGCCCGCGATTACCTGGTGCCCAGCCGCATCTATCCCGGCCGCTTCTACGCGCTGCCGCAGTCGCCGCAGCAGATGAAGCAGATCCTCATGGTCGCCGGTTTCGAGCGCTACTTCCAGATCGCCCGCTGCTTCCGCGACGAAGACCTGCGGGCGGACCGCCAGCCGGAGTTCACGCAGCTCGACCTGGAGATGAGCTTCGTCGAGGAGAGCGATGTCCTGGCGCTCATCGAGGAGCTACAGATCGCGATGGTGCAGGCGTTGCGGCCCGGACTGAAGGTGCCGCAGCCGTTCCCACGCCTGACCTATGAGGAGGCGATGCTGCGCTACGGCTCAGACAAGCCGGACCTGCGCTTCGGCCTGGAGCTGCACGACTTCTCGGACGGCCTGCGCGATAGCGAGTTCACCATCTTTCGCCAGACCATCGCGGCCGGCGGCGTCGTGCGCGGCCTGGCCGTGCCCGGCGGTGCGGCGACGATCAGCCGCAAGCAGACGGACGACCTCACCAAGCTGGTGCAGCAGTTCGGCGCCAGGGGCCTGGTCTCGATAGCGCTGGAAGGCTCCGGCAGCCTGGACTCGCTGACCGCCGACGACATCCGCTCGCCGGTCGCCAAGTACTTCACGGTGGAGCAGGTGAAGGCGATCGCATCGGCCGCCGGCGCCGTTCGCGGCGACATGATGTACCTCGTGGCGGATCAACCGGCGATCGCGGCTCGCGCCCTCGATGGGCTACGCCGCGAGCTCGGGCGCCGCCTGGAGCTGGCTGAGCGCGACACGCTGCGCTTCTGTTGGGTCACTAACTTCCCTCTCTTCGAATGGAATGACGAGGATGCGCGCTGGTACTCCGTTACCCACCCCTTCACCGCCCCGCTGCCAATGGAGGCGCACCTGCTGGACGACCCGGAGACAATCGGGCAGGTGCACAGCCGCTCCTACGACCTCGCCTGCAACGGCTGGGAGGTGGGCGGCGGCAGCATCCGCATCCACCAGCGCGAACTGCAGGAGAAGGTGTTCGGCATCCTGGGGCTGAGCATGGAGGAGGCGCGTCAGCGCTTCGGGCACCTGCTGGAGGCGTTCGAGTACGGGGCGCCGCCGCACGGCGGCACGGCGCACGGCATCGAGCGGACGATTGCGCTGCTCATCGGCTCGGAGGACATCCGCGACGCCATGGCGTTCCCCAAGACGAAGTCCGCCGTCGACCCCATGACCGGCGCGCCCTCGCCGGTCGCGCAGCAGCAGTTGGATGATCTGGGACTCAGGCTAGAGGGCGGCGCCGTTGAGCACTAGGCGGCCTACCCTAGCCGATAAGGCGGCGCAGTTGGTGGCGCAGCGTCTTTGGCAGTAGGCGCCGAATCAGGCGGCGTCCCGGCGAAGACTGTTGTTCCAGTAGCCTTGCTGCCTGTTCTTCCTCACCGTGTTGCGTTGACTCGAACCTCTGTTGCAGGTCCAGGACTCGCAGGTAGAGGGCTAGCCGGTTGTGCTCCAGCCTGGCCAGCAGGGCGTTGTTGTCGTACGCCCGCAGGTAAGTCCCGAGAGCGGTAGCGGCGGGCAGCGATCGTGGGTAGATGATCGCCAGGTAGAAGATGCACGGCACAATGTGGTGCTGCAGATGGGGCCGGTCGCGCAGGAAGTCCTCGAGGGCCGTCATGGTGCCATTGCTGGCGCCACCTTGTTGGTCCGCCCAGGCCCAGTTGCCGCGAAAGCCGGTGTCCACCAGCTCGGTGCTATCGAGGACCACTCCCTTGCCGAAGCTGTGCGGGCGCAGAGCCTCGCTCGGTATCAGCGAAGCGTCGCCGTAGCTATCGCGGCGCCCGAACGGCCAGCCGATGTCCTGCAGCAGGATGACGAACTGCTTGCCGGACGACCTTGCGAGCTTGTCCAGCGCGGTGAGCTCCCGATTGACCGTGTAGTAATTGTGGTCCGTGTCCAGGATGTAGGCGTCGCACACCTCGAACTCGGCGAAGGCGTCGGGGCTGCGCGCGACAATGAGATCGACCTGGGGAGAGCTCTCGCAGATCGCGGTCAGCCTCCCAGTGGGGTTCGGCTCCACACTGTAGACCCTGGCCTGGTGCTCTTTTGCCCAGGCGGCCAAGTGCTCCGTGAAAGCGCCCTGCCAGGCGCCCACCTCCGCGATGGTCCGGACGCCGGCGATCTCGAAGCAGTCGAAGATGAGTTCGCGGAACTCGGCTATGGATGTGAGGAAGAGCTCGTCAGGAGGGTTCTCGCCTGCGTCTGACACTTCCACGAGTATGCTCGGCGTCCGGTTTGATGTCAAAACTGAGAAGGGTGCCGGCCTGCCTGACGCCACAGTAGAGCCGTGTTCCTTCCGCCTAGAAAAATGCCCATGCTATAATTTTGTGCGTGAAAGTTTCCGCGGAACGTATTGAAGATTCCCAGGTCGTACTCAACATCGAGGTAGACCAGGAACGGCTCGACAGCTCCCTCAACAAGGCCTATCGCAAGCTGGTTCAGAAGACCGCCGTGCCCGGCTTCCGCAAGGGCAAGGCCCCCCGGGAGATGCTGGAGCGCTATCTGGGCAAGCACCGCCTGCTCCACGAAGCGCTGGATATCCTCGTGCCGGAGGTCTACCAGGAAGCGGTCCAGGAGAACAACCTGGAGCCGATCGACCAGCCGGAGCTGGAGCTGTTGCAGGAAGAGCCGCCGATTATCAAGGCGACCGTCCCCGTCCAGCCAACCATCGAGCTGGGCGACTACCGCAGCGTGCGTGTCGAGCGCGAGGCGGTCGAGCCCGACACCTCGGAGGTGGACCGGGCGCTCGAGGACCTGCGACACCGCTATGCCGTGCACGAGCCCGTCGAGCGGCCGGTGCAGTTCGGCGACATCATCCGCCTCGATATCAAAGCCGATGTCGGCGATGAAGTCTTCCTCAACTCGGAGGACGTCGAGGTACGCTTACGCGAGGACAACGAGGTGATCTTCGCTGGTTTCGCCGAGCAGCTCATCGGCATGGCGCAGGAGGTCGAGAAGAAGTTCTCGCTTACTGTCCCTGATGATTTCCCGGAGGAAGAGTATCGCGGCAAGACCTGCGATTTCGCCGTGCTCATTCGCGACGTCAAGCAGGAGCAGTTGCCCGACCTCAATGACGATTTCGCCCAGGAGGTCGGCGAGGGCTTCCCCAATCTGAAGGCCCTGCGAGAGCATCTGGAGGCGGACGCCCGCTCTCAGCTGGAGAACGAGGCTGAGAGCGCCTACCAGCAGAAGGCGCTGGACGAGCTGGTGGAGCGTACCGAGAAGATCGAGTTCCCGCCGGTGCTGCTGGAGCGCGAAATCGACCGGCTGTTGCGGGAAGAGGCGCGCGCCTATGGCCAGGACGTCGACCGCTACCTGGAGCAGCTGAAACTGACGCCGGAGGAGCTGCGAGAGCGCTTCCGCGACCAGGCGGAGGAGCGACTACGCCGCTCGCTGGTGATGAGCCGCATCGCTGAGCTGGAGAACCTGAGCGTCGAACACGAGGAGATCGACGCCGAGATTGAGCGCATGGCCGCATCTGCCGGCCCGCAGGCCAACCAGATGCGGGCCCTGTTCGCATCGGCCGCCGGGCATGATGCCATCGGCCGTTCGATACTGACGCGCAAGACGCTAGAGCGAATCTCGGCGATCGCCAGCGGCAGTGAGCTGCCGGAGCCGGCCGCGGAAGCGGCGGCCCAGGCAGCCGCCGAGGCGGCCGCCGAACCAACCGAGACCGAGGAGCCGGAGGAGAAGGTAAGCGTACCGAGGAGGAGAAGTAAAGGTGGCTAACTTGGAAGTACCTAAGAGCATTATTCCCTATGTGGTGGAATCAGGCCCGCGTGGTGAGCGCGCCTTTGACATCTATTCGCTCCTGCTAAGAGAGCGGATCGTCTTCCTTGGCACGCCGATCGACGACCAGGTGGCCAACGTCATCGTGGCCCAGCTCCTCTACCTGGACCGCGAGGACCCGGACAAGGACATCCAGATGTATATCCACTCGCCGGGCGGCGTCATCAGTGCCGGCCTGGCGATCTACGACACGATGAAGCTCATTCGGGCAGACGTCTCGACGATCTGCGTCGGCTCCTGCGCCAGCATGGCCACGGTACTGCTGTCCTCCGGTACGCGGGGCAAGCGCTACGCCCTGCCGCACTCGACGATCCACCTGCACCAAGCCCACGGCGGCGCTTCCGGGCGTGCGGCGGACGTGGAGGTCATCGCCAAGGAAGTAATCCGCCAGAATGAGGTCATACGCACCATCCTGGTTGACAACACCGGCCAGACCCTGGAGAGGATCGCTCAGGACACGACAAGCGAGTTCTTCATGGATGCGGAGGCAGGCAAGCAGTACGGGTTGATCGACGAAATTCTGGAGGCGGCCAAGTTGCCAGCCGTGGCGAGCTAAGGAGCGACCCCATTGCCCACGAAGAGCAGCGGCAGTAGCGGTGGCGGCAGCAAGGTTCAGTACTACTGCTCCTTCTGCGGCAAGAACCAGGACCAGGTCCGGCGGCTAATCTCCGGCCCCGGTGCCGTCTACATCTGCGACGAGTGCGTGGAGCTCTGCCGGGAGATCATTCAGGAGGACAACACCGGCCCTGATAAGGCCAAGGCGCCGCTGCAGCGCCTCCCTCCACCCAAGGTTATCTACCAGCAGCTCAGCGAATACGTCATCGGCCAGGAGCGGGCCAAGAAGGTCCTCTCCGTCGCCGTCTACAACCACTACAAGCGCATCGCGGCGGGCGAGAGCCGCCAGGTGGAGCTAGAGAAGAGCAATATCATGCTGCTGGGCCCCACGGGCTCCGGCAAGACGCTGCTGGCGCGCACCCTGGCCCGCATCCTGGACGTCCCCTTCATCATCGCCGATGCCACCGCCCTCACAGAGGCCGGCTACGTGGGCGAGGATGTCGAGAACATCCTGTTGCGCCTGATCCAGGCCGCCGACTTCGACGTCGCTCGCGCGGAGCGGGGTATCATCTACATCGACGAGATCGACAAGATATCGCGCAAGAGCGGCGATAATCCCTCGATCACCCGCGACGTCTCCGGTGAGGGAGTGCAGCAAGCGCTCCTCAAGATCATCGAGGGGACAGTCGCTAACGTGCCGCCGCAGGGCGGCCGCAAGCACCCGCACCAGGATTTCATCCAGATTAACACGGCGCACATCCTCTTCATCTGCGGCGGCGCCTTCCAGGGCCTGGACGCGATCATCGATCGGCGCCTGGGCAAGGGCAAGCGCGCCATCGGCTTCCGTGCCGGCGGCGAGGAACCGCCCGACGGCAAGGCTGCTGACAAGCTGCTCTCGGAGGTCACGCATGATGACCTGCTGCAGTTCGGTCTGATCCCGGAGTTCGTCGGCCGCATTCCGGTCGTCGTCTCGCTGGAATCGCTGGACAAGGAGGCGCTGATCCGCATCCTCACCGAGCCGAAGAATGCGCTGGTGCGCCAGTACCAGCAGTTCTTCTCGCTCGACAACGTCGACCTCGCCCTGACCGACGACGCTCTCGACGCCATCGCTGAGCACGCTCTCAAGCACAAGACGGGAGCACGCGGTCTGCGCACCGTCCTGGAAGACACGCTGCTGGAGGTGATGTACGAAATCCCCTCCCGGCCTGAGGTCAAGAAGTGCGTCGTCAACGCTGAAGTCATCCGCATGCACCACCGGCCGCTCCTGCTCAACCGCACCGACCAGGTGATCGACGCCTGGCATGAGGAGCCGCGGGAAGAGACCGCCTGACCCGCCGGCCCCGGCCGGCGGCCCCTTGAGAGCCATGTCCAAGCGTCGGCTGGATAGCCTCCTCGTTGAGCGCGGGCTTGTGCCCACGCGGGAGAAGGCGCGAGCCACCATCATGGCCGGCCAGGTGCTGGTGGCCAAGCAGCCCGCTACCAAGGCCGGGCTAATGGTCAGCGAAGAAGCGCCCCTTGAGGTGCTGGCCCGCAGCCGCTACGTCAGCCGCGGCGGCGAGAAACTGGAGCACGCTCTTCGCGTCTTCGGGATAGACGTGTCGGGCGCTGTCTGCGCAGATATCGGCGCCTCCACCGGCGGCTTCAGCGATTGCCTGCTACAGCACGGCGCAGCCCGTGTCTACGCTGTCGATGTCGGCTACGGCCAGCTGGACCAGCGCCTGCGACAGGACCGGCGAGTCATCTCCATGGAGCGCGTCAACGCCCGTGAGCTGACCGGTTTGCCGGAACCGCTCGACATAATGACGATCGACGTCGCGTTCATCTCACTACAACTGGTGCTGCCGCCGGCGGCGGGTCTGCTGAAGCCGGACGGGCGCATCGTGGCGCTGCTCAAGCCGCAGTTCCAGGCCGAGCGAGAGGAAGTCGGCAAGGGCGGCGTCATCCGCGACCCGCTGCTGCACGCTACGCTGATCGGGCGCTTCGCTGCCTGGGCGCTGGCCAATGGCTTTCGTATCGGCGGGCTGACCCGCTCGCCGCTGCGGGGCCCGGCCGGCAACCTGGAGTTCTTCTTCCTGCTGAGGCCCGACCGATGAAGAAGGTCGGCATCTTCGTCCACCCGAGCTGGCAGGAGGCGCACGCTCTGGGCCGGCGGCTGGAGGCCGAGCTGCGCAAGCGGGTCCCGGAGGTCTGGCTCACCGCTGCCTGGGATGAGGCCACCTATCGTGATCACCTCCCCGGCAGCGAGCTATTGGTCTGCGTCGGCGGGGACGGCACAATGCTCTGGGCGGCCCGGACGGTCTGCCCAGAGAAAGTGCCCATCCTCGGTGTCAACATGGGCCGCCTGGGCTTCCTGGCGGAACTTAACCCCGCGGAGGCGCACGAGAAGCTGCCTCTGGTGCTCGATGGGGCCGGCCGTATCGAAGAACGGACGATGCTGCAGGTCGAGGTCAACCGCGGCCAGGTCTACCATGCCCTTAACGACGTCATCATCGGCCGCAGCACCGTTGGCAAGCCGGTGTACATCGACGCCTCCGTCGACGGCGAGCGGCTGGCCTACTACCGCGCCGACGCCGTCATCGTCGCCACGGCGACCGGCAGTACCGCCTACTCCTTCTCGGCCGGCGGGCCGATCCTTTACCCGGAGTCGCAGGAGCTGGTGCTCACACCGGTTGCGCCGCACCTGGTGACCGGCCGCTCGTTGGTCCTGGACCCAGACGCCCGCATCGAGCTGACGGTGGCCACTGACCACACCGCCGTCTTCAGCGCGGACGGCCAGGAGGACCATCACCTTTCGTCCGGCTCCAGGATTGCGGTCAAGCGCAGCCCTTACGTCACGCGCTTCCTGCGGCTCTCGCCGCCCAGCCACCACTATGCCCAACTGGCGGAGCGCCTGGGCTGGCTGCGAGCCATCGACGACTCGGCCATGCGCGGCCGCGCTCCGGACGGCCCCTCCTCAGCTGCCAAGTGATGGCTGGCGAGCCCCAGGCCGAACGACTGATCGAGAGCCGTCGCGCCTACGAGGGCCGCATCCTCAACCTCCGTCTCGATAGCGTGGAGCTGCCCAGCGGCCATCGCTCCCTGCGCGAAGTTGTGGAGCACGACGAGGTCGTGGCCATCGTGCCGGTTGACGCCAACGGCGACGTCCTGCTGGTGCGTCAGTACCGGCAGGCCGTGGGCAAGGCGCTGCTGGAGGTGCCTGCCGGCGGCGTCGACAAAGGCGAAGACCTGCTGGACGCCGCCCAACGAGAGCTGCAGGAGGAGACAGGCTATCGCGCGGAATCCCTGGAGCGGCTGGGCGGCTTCTACGTCTCGCCCGGCTATTGCACGGAGTACATCCACCTCTACCTGGCGTGCGGCCTCTCAGAAAGCAGCCTGGACGCCGATGAGGACGAGGACATTGTGCTGGAGCGCCTGCCACTGGACGGCGCCATCGAACTCATCGGCTCGGGCGAGATCCAGGACGCGAAATCGATCAGCGGATTGCTGCTGGTCCGGTCTGCTTTCGACGCTTCCGGTTGAACCTAAGCCGGGTGCGGCCTAAGATTAGCCAGGGTTCCCGGGAGGAGGCATCGATTGCCCGAACATGATGTCGTAGTGGTGGGTGCCGGCCTGGCTGGAATGCGGGCCGCACTGGAAGCCCTTCGCCAGGGCGCCAACGTCGGTCTCATCAGCAAGGTCCACCCCGTCCGCAGCCACTCCGCGGCCGCTCAGGGCGGCATCAACGCCGCGATGGGCCAGGACCAGGAAGACAGCTGGGAGATCCACGCCGCCGATACCGTCAAGGGTAGCGACTACCTGGGCGACCAGGATGCAATCGAGGTCCTGTGCAAGGAAGCCGGTGAACACATCATCGAGCTGGAGCACATGGGCGTCACCTTCAACCGTGACGAGGAGGGCTACCTGGCGCGACGCGCCTTCGGCGGCGCCTCCGTCAACCGCACCTTCTTCGTCTCTGATATCACTGGCCAGGTCTTGCTGCACGTGCTCTACGAGCAGGTGCTGGCCCACCCGCAGATCAAGGTCTACGAAGAGTGGTTCGTCACCTCCCTGATCATCGACGGCAGCCGCTGTCGCGGCGTCGTCGCCATGGACATGCGCAGCGGCCACCTTGAGGCTATCGGCGGACGCGCCGTTATCCTGGCGACCGGCGGCTGCGGCCGCGTCTACGAACCCAGCACCAACGGCCTCATCTGCACCGGCGATGGCATCTCCCTGGCCTACCGCGCCGGGGCACCGGTCATGGACATGGAGATGGTGCAGTATCACCCCACCACGCTGCAGGGTAGCGGCTTCCTGATGAGCGAGGCCGCTCGCGGCGAGGGCGCTTATCTGCTCAACAGTGAAGGCGAGCGCTTCATGCAGAAGTACGCCCCCAACAAGGTGGAGCTGGCGGCCCGCGATGTGGTCTCGCGCGCGGAGCAGACGGAGATCAACGAGGGACGCGGCGTCGATGGCGCGGTGCTCCTCGACTGCCGCCACCTAGGGGCGGAACTGATCCACAGCAAGCTGCACCAGGAGTACGAGATCGCTTCGACTTATCTCGGCATCGACATGGCGGTACAGCCGGTGCCGGTTCGCCCCGGCGTGCACTACCTGATGGGCGGCATCAAGACGGACATCAACGGCGGCACTTCCGTGCCCGGCCTTTATGCCGCCGGCGAGTGCGCCTGTGTCAGCGTCCATGGCGGCAACCGCCTGGGCGCCAACTCTCTGTTGGACACGCTGGTCTTCGGCAAGCGCTCCGGCCGCCACGCGGCCGACCACGCCCAGGACACGCCGGCCAAGGCTGCGGCTGAAAGCGCCGTATCGACCGAGACGGAGCGCATCCGGGAGCTGATGTCGCGCGACGACGGCGAGCGCGCCCCCGTCCTGCGCCGCGAGCTGGGCCAGATGATGGACACCTACGTCGGCATCTATCGGGACAAGGCGAATCTCAGCCATGCCATCGAGGAGATACGCAACTTCCGCGTGCGCTACCAGAGAGCATCGCTGCACGATAAGGGCAAGGTCTTCAACACGGACCTCGCCTTCGCGCTGGAGTTCGGCTTCATCCTGGATTGCGCCGAGACGATCGCCGCCGGCGCCCTGGCGCGCGAAGAAAGCCGCGGCGCCCAGTACCGAACCGATTTCCCCCAGCGCGACGATGAGAAGTGGCTCAAGCACACGCTCTGCTACTACACGCCGGACGGCCCCAGACTGGACTTCATTCCGGTGACCATCACGCAGTGGCCGCCGCAAGAGCGCACGTACTAGAGGAGGCCCTATGCAGATCACGCTGAACGTTCGGCGCTTCAACCCCGAGGACCAGCAGGGCGTCCGCTGGCAGGCCTACGAAATGGACGTACCGGAGCACTTCACCGTCCTCGATGCCCTAATGCAGGTGCGCGAGGAGATCGATGGCACTCTGGGCATGCGCTGCTCCTGTCGCAGCGCCATC
The DNA here is from genome assembly GCA_035650635.1 of Dehalococcoidia bacterium. GTDB lineage: Bacteria > Chloroflexota > Dehalococcoidia > SM23-28-2 > DASRHH01 > DASRHH01. The sequence continues at coordinate 17,128 of DASRHH010000021.1, forward strand.
TGCGGCTCCTGCGCCATGCGCATCAACGGCCACGCCAAGCTGGCCTGCAAGACCCGCATCATTGCCCTGGGCGGCGAAGGCCAGGAGATCATCGTTGAGCCCGCCGGCAACATGCCAGTGATCAAAGACCTCATCGCGGATATGACACCGTTCTGGGACAAGATCCGTGCTGTGGAGCCCTACCTGCAGACGGACAACCCGCCACCGCCGCGGGAGTATCGCGTGCCGGACGAGGCGATGGAGCACCTGACCGGCGTCATGGCCTGCATCATGTGCGGCGCCTGCGTCTCTGATTGCACCGTCTTGGAGGCCGAGCTCAAGCTGGGCAAGCCCTACAATGAGACGTTCCTGGCGCCGGCCGCGCTGGCGAAGGCCTATCGCTTCGTCGGTGACCCGCGGGACGAGCACCAGAAAGAGCGGCTGGAGAAGTTGAGCGAGCCGCACGGCATCTACGACTGCACCCACTGCTACGAGTGCGTGGAGGTCTGCCCCAAGGACGTAGCGCCCATGGACCGCATCATCAAGATGCGTGAGATGGCGGTAGAGAACGGCATCACTAACAACACCGGCGTTCGCCACGCCAAGGCGGCAGCGGACTCCATCAAGGCCAGCGGCCGCAACTACGAGCTGACCTTCTACCCCAAGTCCGTCGGCATGTTCAACGTCAGGGAGCTGATCCCCGTCATGCCGACAGGCGTCTCGCTGATGAAGAAGGCCGGTACGCATCTCATCATGCCGCACAAGGCCAAGAACGCCGACCGCATCAAGAAGATGTTCGAGACCGTCGAGAAGCGCAAGAAGAAGGAGGCCCGCTAATGGCGCTGCGCTACGCCTACTGGCCCGGCTGCGTCGCCAAGGGCGGCTGCCCCGAGCTCTACGAGTCGATGGCCGCGGTGGCCGAGGTGCTCGACATCGAGCTGATCGAGCTGCACGAGGCATCCTGCACCGGCTTCGGCGTCCTCAGCGAGCAGAACCCGGAGCTGGCCGATACGCTGAACTGCCGCACCTTCTCCATGGCCGAAAAACTGGGCCTGCCGCTGCTCAACATCTGCTCCACCTGCCAGGGCGTAATGAGCGCCGCCAACTACAAGGTCCAGCATGATCAAGCCTACCTTGACCGGATCAACGGCAACCTGGCGGAAGAGGGGCTGCACTACAGCGGCAACGTTACCGTCAAGAACTTCCTCTGGGCGCTGGTCGAGGACATTGGCCTGGACGTGCTGCGCAGCAAGGTCAAGCGGCCCCTGCACGACCTCTGGATGGCGCCATTCTACGGCTGCTATATCCTGCGGCCGAGCCAGAAGCTGGGCATCGACGCCGACAAGCCCCGCGACACCTACCTGGAGCAGGTCATCGAGGCGTGTGGCGCCAGCCCGGTCGACTACTACGGCAAGACCAAGTGCTGCGGCTTCCCGATAGTGACGATGAACCGCGTGAACTCGCTCTCCATGGCCGGCGATCACCTGCTGGAGGCGAAGGGGAAGGGCGCCGACGCCATGGTCACGCCATGCCCGCTCTGCCACCTCAACCTGGACAGCCAGCAGCCTGCGGCGGCCGGGATCAAGCACCAGGCGATCGGCCTGCCAGTCCTGCACCTGCCGCAGCTGGTGGGCCTGGCGCTCGGCATATCGCCCAAGGAGCTGCGGCTCAACCGCCACGTGGTCTCGGCGGAGGCCGTCGTCATGAAGGCCGCGACCGCCTAACCTACCTCACGAGAAATGCCAAGAGACCCCGGCGATTCGCCGGGGTCTCTTGGCGTTCGGGTCGGATTGGGCGCAGCAGGCTGCGCCCCTAGCGGGCCCTTCGATTCGTGTAGGGGCGCATCGAGACGCGCCCCGGGCGGCGTGGCGCGGCCCCTCACTGCGCTACGGGCCAGTGTCTTGCCGGAGACCCGGAGTAGGATGCCGTCTGGACGCTCGATCTCTTCAAAAGTGAAGAATGGGCAGCACTGGGATTCTTCGTCTACAAAGAGCGAAGTAGCTTTCCAGAGCTCGTCTGGGTCGCCAGCAAAAAAGAATTCCTGCCCGTCCGAGGTTTGATGCTGATCCACGAGCTGGGCAAACAGCCGCTCTGTGTCTGCCTGCCGGCGGCGACCCTCTTCCGGTGTGAGCCGGCAGGCCGGTTCCGCGTCTGGTTCGCTCGCGGGAATTCGGTGGGTGCGCACGACGCCAGCCTACGCTGACGGCGCGGCCGCTGTCTGCTTTACCGGGAAGTACTTGGCCAGCCAGGCGTCGATCGTCTCCCAGACCCGGTTCGGGCCCTCGTTGAACATGAAGTGGTCGACGTTGGCCAGAAGGTGCAGGTCCGCCGGTTGGCCGGCACGCTTGAACAGCTCGATCGACTGTTCGGTCGGGGTGACGGAGTCCTTGGCGCTGTGCAGCAGGATCAGCGGACGCGGCGCGATCTGGCCCACCACGTCGTCAGCGCGGAAGTCGTACATGCTGCGCACCGTCTCCCAGGGGAAATAGTCGATGGAGGCGCTGGTCAGGTTGACGCGCAGGTGCTCCGGTATCGGCACGATGTCGTAACGCGGCACCATCATCGACTCGCCGGTGCGCTCGCGATAGCCCTCGCCTTCTTCCAGGATGTCCTGGAAGTGCTTCCACGCTTCAGGGGTCGAGTGCTGGCCGCGGAACTTGCGCTCGCCGTCGCCCCAGCCGCCGCAAGAGATGACCGCCGCCACACGTGGGTCGACGCCGGCGGTGTAGATCCCCACGGCGCCGCCGAAGCTGCTGCCGATAACGCCGATGCGATCGGGTTCCACGTCAGGCCGGCTGGCCATGTAGGTCAGCGCGTTCGAGGTGTCGGACACCTGGTCCATGCAGATGATCCAGCCGTGCTCGCCCTCGCTTTCGCCGCAGCCGCGGTAGTCGAACCGCAGGGCGACGTAGCCGCGGCTGGCGAACTCCTCGCACTGGATGATAGCGCCGCCGCCGTCCTTGGTCCCACCGAAGCCGTGGAGGACCATGATGGCCGGGCGGCGCTCCCCGGGCTTGATGTCATCCGGGATATGGACGATCCCGGCGAGCTTCAGGCCATCCGAGACGAAGGTTACGGGCTCTTGCATGACCAGCCTCCTCTTGGCTACAGGATGGCCCAGTATAGCACCGGCTAGACGAGCGCTGCCAGCTCCCTGACGGCGTCTCCGGCCTGGCGGATCGCAGCGACCTCGCCGTCGGCAAGCGGCGGCTCGTAGACCTGCACAATGCCGGAGCGGCTGATCTTGATCGGCAGGCCGACGAAGGCATCGCGGATGCCGTACTCGCCCTGGGCGTAGATGCAGCAGGGAAGGACGCGGTTCTGATCAAGCAGAATGGCCTCGACCATCTGCACGGCCGCATGGGCCGGGGCATAGAAGGCACTGCCGGTCTTGAGCAGAGCGACGATCTCGGCGCCCCCGTTCTTCGTGCGCTGCACCACCGCCTCGATGCGCTCCCTGGGCAGCATCGAGGTCAGGGGGACGCCGCCGACAGTCGCGGTGCTGACGATCGGCACCATAGTCGCCTCAGTGTGGCCGCCCAGCACTACGGCATGGACGTCCTGTACGGAAGCGCCGGTCTCCCAGGCGATGAACGTGCGATAGCGGGTGCTGTCAAGCATGCCGCCCTGGCCGATGATGCGCTCTCGCGGCAGCTTCGTGGTCTGCAGCGTGACGTGGCACATGGCGTCCATCGGGTTGGCGAAGATCACGAGGATGGCGTCGGGAGAGTGCTCCACCACGCTCTTCGTGACCGACTCAACGATGCCGGCATTGGTCTTTATGAGGTCCTCTCGCGTCATGCCGGGCTTGCGCGGCACGCCGGACGTGACGATGACGACCTCCGAGTTCGCGGTGTCCTTCCAGTCGTTGCTGCCGGTGATGCTGCTGCTGGTCCCGACCAGTGGGGCCGATTCGGAGATGTCCAGCGCCTTGCCCTGAGGCAGGCCCTCGATGATGTCGAAGAGGACGGTATCGATGTAGCCGGTGCCCGCCAGGATCTGGGCCATGGTGCCGCCGGTCATGCCGGCGCCGACTACGGTTACCTTTCGGCGCATTCTTTCCTCCTATGCGTTCATGCGGGCGATGATGGCGTCGGCCACCTGAGAGGTGCCGACGGCCGTCGGGTCATCGCGATTCGGCTTCATGTCGTAAGTGAGGCTCTTGCCCTCGGCGATGACGCCCGCCAGGGCCTGCTCCAGGCGGTCGGCGGCGTCGGTCTCATTGAGGTGGCGCAGCATGAGCACGCCGGAGAGCATCATGGCGATGGGATTGACCTTGTTCTGGCCGGCGTACTTGGGCGCGCTGCCATGGGTCGGCTCGAAGACGGCCAGCTCATCCCCCAGGTTGGCCCCGGGTGCCACCCCCAGCCCGCCGATGAGGCCGGCGCAGAGGTCGGAGAGGACGTCGCCGTAGAGGTTGGGCAGAACGAGCACGTCGTAGAGCTCTGGCTTCTGCACCAGCTGCATCGACATGTTATCGACAAGCATCTCTTCGAACTCGATCTCCGAGTAGTCCTTGGAGACCTCCCGGGCGACGGCGAAGAAGAGGCCATCCGTGAACTTCATGATGTTGTCCTTGGCCACAGCCGTCACCTTGCGGCGGCCGTAGCGCCGGGCGTACTCAAAGGCGAAGCGCACGACACGCCGCGTCCCGAACTCCGATATGACCTTCAGGCTGAGGCCGGCGTCCTCGCGGATCGGCGGCAGGTTGTTATCCACGCAGATTTTGGAGATCTGCCGGATCGCCTGGCTGCCTTTCTCGAACTCGATGCCGGCGTAGAGGTCTTCGTGGTTCTCCCGTACCACGACCAGGTCGACGTCCTGGTAGCGAGTGCGCACGCCCGGGTAATATTTGCAGGGCCGCAGGCAAGCGTAAAGATCGAGCGCCTTGCGGATGGCGACGTTAACGCTACGGAAGCCACCGCCCCGGGGCGTCGTGATCGGGCCCTTGATCGCGACCTTATTGCGGCGGACGGACTCCAGGACGTCATCTGGGAGAACATTGCCGTACTTCTCGTGCGCGGCCAGGCCCGCCTCTTTGACCTCCCACTCGATGTCGACGCCCGTAGCTTCGATGACGCGGACAGTAGCCTCCGAGATTTCTGGGCCAGTGCCGTCGCCGGGGATGAGAGTTACCCTGTGTGCCATTGTCTGCCTACCTTCTGGGGCTAGTGATTATGGGCCTGGGGCCAGGCTCATAATAGCCGGATTTTGGCCTTGGTTACATGGAAAAGCAGGAACAAGACTCTTGTTCCTGCTTCCACGCTGGTTCGCTTTTTACGAGAAGCGCTGCAGGTATTCCGCCATATCGAATTCGTGCTTCTCCGCCTCAAAGGCGTGGGCCTGCTGCTCGTAGACGGGGCGCTCCTCCTCGTAGAAGAGGCCGATGTGGGTGTTGTCTTCCGTGAGCACCAAGTCGATCGCAGCCTGGAGGTTGTTGGTCTTCCAGTCCTCCGGCAGCAGCTCCACGCGCTGGTCATAGTAGTCGTAGGTGTTGAAGAACTCGGCGCAGGGGCTCTGCACGTGGATGAAGGAGAACCCGTTGTGCTCCATGCCCTTGCGGATTAGCGCCGCCAGGTCGTTCGGCTTGGCCGAGTAGCCACGGCCGACGAAGGTGGCGCCGTTGGCCAGGGCGAACAGCACCGGGTTCAAGGGCTTGGAGATCACGCCGTAGGGAGTGGACTTTGACTTGTGGCCGATGAGCGATGTCGGTGAGGACTGCGCCTTGGTCAGGCCATAGGTCTGGTTGTCCATCATGATGCAGGTGATATCGATGTTGCGGGCGGCCGCGTGCGGCATGTGGCCGGCGCCGATCGAGAGCAGGTCGCCATCGCCGCCGACGACCAGGACGTGCAAGTCAGGCCGCGAGAGCTTGAGGCCGGTGGCCATCGGCAGGGCGCGGCCATGCACGCCGTGGATGCCGTAGGTGCTCATGAAGTAGGGCGTGCGGCTGGAGCAGCCGATGCCGGAGACGACCACCGTCTCGAACTGCTTCCATTGCATGGCGGTGAGCGCCTTGTACATGGCGCTGAGCACGCCGTAGTCCCCGCAACCGGGGCACCAGATCGGCTTGTCGCCGCTCTTGTAGTCGGCGACGGTCAGGACATCAGGACCCGCCTTTCGCGCAACCTCCGCAGCAGATCCGTCAGGCATAACTAGCTACCTCCTCTATTTTCGCCATAATCTCGCCCGGGGTGAAGGGTAGGCCGCCGATCTTGTTGAGCCGCTCGGCCTTGATCCCCAGGGTGGCGGCCAGGTGATGATTAAGTTGTCCTTGATAGTTGACTTCAGCGACGACAACTCGTTTCACGGAGTTGATGAAATTCATGATCTGAGTTTCCGGCAGCGGGTTGAGGACGCGCGGGTGTAGCGCGGCCACCTTGTGGCCCTGCGCCCGCGCCCGGTCGACGGCTTCCTTGATGGAGCCCTCGGTTGCGCCCCAGCTGATGATGCCGAGATCGGCGTCAGGGTCGCCATAGCGGGGGCACCACTCCGGAGTGTCGATCTCCGCCCGGGCCAACGCCAGCTTGCGGAAGCGCTTGGCGGTCATCTCTTCGTGCAGCGTCGCTGAAAGCTGAGGATGGCCGCGCTCGTCGTGCTCCAGGCCGGCGGCCACGTAGGTGTGCAGGTCTTTGCCCGGCACGGCCACCGGAGAAACGCCGGACTCGGTCAACTTGTAGCGCAGGTAGTCAGCCGGCTCGACACCATTCGGCCGTATCCGCTCCTCCACGTGCAGAGACTCTATGTCCGGCCGCTCGACGGTTTCCGTCCGGTGCGAGAGCGATTGGTCGGAGAGCAGGATCGT
>DASRHH010000022.1:0-5644 GCA_035650635.1 Dehalococcoidia bacterium
TTGATGGACTGCGAAAACGCAGTGCGGACTGTGATCTTGCCCAGGTACTTATCGTTCCAGTTCTTCACCGGTCCGGTAGCTAGCTTGAGCGCCGAGTCGTCGACGGTTGAGGAGGGCGTCCAGCCGCGCTCAAAGCCGGTAAGGTAGGTGAACATCTTCATTGTCGAGCCCATTGAGCGCGGCGATATCGCGATGTTTACCTCACCCTTGATGTCCTGGTTGAAGTAGTCGCGGCTGCCGACCATCGTCAGGATCTCTCCGGTCTTGGGGCTGAGCACCACCACCGAGCCGTTGTGCCCGCCGTAGGCGTTCTCGTTGGCCGCCAGGACGTTTTGCACTACCTCCTCGGCCTGCTTCTGCAGGTTGAGGTCAAGGGTCGTGTTGATCTGCAAGTGGCCGTTGGCGATGACGTTGGCGCAGGTGGTGCCGGCCGGCGGCCTGAACGCCCCCGACTCGCAGAGCTTGCGCGCCTGGTCCTGGGCGTAGAAGACGAACTGCGGTGCCTCGATCGGGATGTTCGACGACTGGTAAGCCAGCTTCTCCGTCTTGGCCGCATCGATTTGCTCCACGGTCAGCGGCACGATGGCCTGGATGTCAAGGAGGTGCTTCTTCATCAGCTCAAGAACGGTGTGTTGCCGCTCTACTGATGCCGTCTCGTTGCCGGCGATCGTCGGCACGTAGTTGGCCGGTGAGCGGGGGATGCCGGCCAGCATCGCGGCTTCGGCCAGTGTCAGGTCTTTGGCGGACTTGCCAAAGTAGCGTTGGGCGGCAGCCTCCGCACCGTAGGCCATATTGCCGTAGAAGATCTGGTTTAGGTACCACTCTATGATCTGGTCATCGCTGTACTGCTGCTTCAGCTCCAGCGCGAAGATGGTCTCCTTGATTTTGCGGTCCAGCGCCCGGTCCAGTCGGGTCGATTCGTCGAAGTAGATGTTCTTCACCAACTGCTGGGTGATGGAAGAGCCGCCGCTGCCCTTGAAGAACCCCGGGCCAAAGGGCGTCAGGTTCTCCATCAGGGCACGGCCTATGCCGTTAAAGTTGACGCCGGGATTGCCGTAGAAGGATGCGTCCTCCGTGGCGATGGTTGCGGCCACCAGGTAGGGAGAGATCTGGCTCAGCGGCACCGGGTAGCGGACTCCTCCGGCTGGCCCGATGCCCTGGTAGAGCTGCGTGCCATTGCGGTCGTAGACGTTGCTGGGGCCGGTGCCCCAGGTGACCAGCGCTTGCTCCGGGGGCACCAGCTGGTCGGCGTAACCCTGGTAGACGAAGAAGCCGACAACCGCCATTCCCACCACGGACGCAACGAAAGCAAGGAAGACAGCGGCCACAAGAGTCCCCAGAGTCGCGCGGGAACTGCCCGGTGTACGGCGCAGCGGGTTCTTGGCCGTCAATGACCGACGCAGGCGTCCGTGCCGGACGTAAAATGCCCTTTGCATGATAATGCGGGAGTCGCCGGACTATGGGAGTTCCGCTAATTAGTAGAACGATAATCAGTCTAGCCGGATGCGGGTTGCAAAAGCGGGCAACGCACCTGGAAAGAGATTGCAGAAGTGTTCAAAGTCAGCGGAAAGCTGCGCGGCGCGTTAAAGCGCCGTAAATGACATTAAGCGCCTCTTAGAGGCCCTTAGTGTTTCCCCGTCCTGTCGCCGGGGGCGCAGAGAGAGGCCGGCCAGGAGCCCTGGCCGGCCTCTTGAATCGCGACTGGGATAACGCTAGATCGGCGTCGGAATGGGCAACACGTCCCCAAATGGCACCCACTTGTCGCCGTCGAACTTGGCGAGGCGCGCCTTCTGGATCATGTAGTTGTTGGTCGTAGAGCCTTCCCAGCTGATGCCTGGGAGCATGAGGCCGCCCGCATCAAAGCCCTTCAGCGAGCGCGCTGCCGCCAGCAGCCCCTCACGCGTTGGCTCTTTCATGGTGCGAATGACCTCAACGAGCACGCGGGCGGACATGACGCCGTTGACCATGCTGGCCGGGTCCAGGCCGCTTTCGTATTTGCTGACGATGCTGATCGCTTGCTGCACCGCCGGGTCGTTGGTGTACTGGGGGTCGCGGGCGTCCTTGAAGTAGAAGTCGGAGATGGCGCCCACGGCAGTCTGCTTGCCCGCCAGCTCCAGCGTCTGCAGCGAGTTGTTGTTCAGCACCAGGAAGGACTGCGGCTTCCAGTTCAGCTCGAAGGCGCGCTTCATGGCGAGCACTGCCGCCCGTCCCGTGGAGGCCTGGAACCAAACGTTGGCGTTGGTATCCCTCATAGCGATGACCTGTGAGTCCACCGAGGTGTCGGTGACCTCGTAGGTCTGGCGGCTGACAATCTTCGATGTGTTGGAACCGAGGCCCTTCTCGAAGCCGGCCACGTAGTCCTTGCCGAAGTTGTCGTTCTGGCTGAAGATCGCAATCTTGGCGTCCGGTATGTTCTTGACTATGTACTCCGCCAGTACCTGCGCTACGCCGAAGTAGCTGGGAATGCCGCAGGTGGTGTATGGGTGGACCTTCGGGTCAGCGAAGATGGACGAGGCGGTGTTGATGAACAGCTGCGGCACCTTCTGAGCCTCCACCAGCTGTAAGACGCTTTGCTGTTGCGGTGTGCCCAGCGACCAGGCCAGCGCGAACACCTTTTCCTGGTCCAGGAGCCGGCGGGTCTGCTCCACGGTCTGCGCCGGATTGTAACCGTCGTCCAGGCTAAGCCAGTTGACCTTGCGGTCGTTGACGCCGCTGGAGGTCTCGTTGAGGTACTTGAAGTAGGCCGTCATCGACTTGTAGATCTGGTCGGCACCGATCAGCGGGCCGGTGTAGGGGCCGGTGTCGCCGATCTTGATCTCCGAGGCGGAGATGCCGGGGTCCTTGTAGGTGACGTTGGCACCGCTGGTGCTCGGCGTCGTCGTGCTCTCCTTGTTATCGCTGCAGCCCAGGACGCCGGCCACTGCCAGGCCAGCCCCGCCGACCACCGCACCCTGAAGCATACGGCGGCGGCTCAGCTTCTTTTCCAGAATCTCCATACTCTCGAATTACCTCCGTGTGTTGTTTAAATGTGACCGAACTATTGCCGCCATTGTTCGCATAGCCGCAAGTTAGTGTCAATCGGCTTTAGCAGGTGCCTGGTGTTGCGAGACCTTGTACGCCCAGGCTGCAAACAGCGGATCTTGCAGGCCCCGTTCGCGTTGTGGCGTGCGGTCCTCGGTGTGTATGTCCCGCCAGCCGGCCGAGGCCTCGAAATAGGACTGCACGACCCCCAGGTGCTGCTGGTCGCCGCCGTAGAGCCAGCCTGAGACGGCCTTCGTTGGGAAGCAGCGATTGGAGAAACTGACGGCGAAGATTCCACCCGGCTTGAGCAGGCGGCGCACCTCGGCGAAGGTTTCCAGGGGGCGCGTCATGTACTGCACGGAGACGGCGCAGAGAGCCGCGTCAAATATCCCATCGTTGAACGGAAGGGCCGGCTCGTGATTAAGGTCGTGCAAGAGCCATTCGTCCAGTTGCGGGTTCTCGGCCATCTCCTCGGCGTTCATGCCCAGCCCGACAGTGCGGGCAGGTCGGAGCTCCGGCGGCAGATGGCTGCGCCAGCTGCTCATCAGGTCCAGGATGGTGTCGCCGTCCTGGAGTAGCTCGCGGTAGAGGTCGGTCAGGGCCGCGATAGCGTAGTCGTCGATGTGGACGACCTTGCGCGGCACGGTGTAGAAGAGCGAGTCGTCGCTCTCGTCCTGGCGACGGAAGAACGCCTGGAGGGACTGGTCCACGGCCGCTCAGGCGTCCGCGTAGACGCGGAACCCGAAATCGTTATAGCGGAAGGCAGGATCCAGGCTGGCCCGAGCCGTCAGGCGGGTGAACTTGATGGAGTGGCGCCAGCTGCCGCCCCGGCTGACCCTGCGGCTGCCGGACTCTGGGCCTGCCGGCGCCTCCGCCAGCGAGTGCGAGTAATAATCGGGGTGGTACCAGTCCTGGCACCATTCGTGTACGTTCTCCGCCGTGCAGCGCAGGCCATAGCCGTTGCCGCACTCCGGCTGCGGCATGTGCGGCCGCTCCAGCCGCCCGATCTCGCCCGCCAGCGGGTGCTCCGCGGCCCACGGCCAGTCCGCGCCGGCCAGGCCACCGAGCGATGCGTACTCCCGCTCGGCTTCGGTCGGCAGGCGAAAGGGGATGCTGGTTTCGTTGGCCAGCCAGGCGCAGAAGTCCGTCGCCTCGAACCAGCTAACGCCGACCAGCGGTTGCTCCACCGGGTTGAAGCGCTCGTCCTGCCAGAAGCGCGGCTCCTCGGCGCCGGTCGCCTCCAGGTAGAGCGCGTACTGGGCATTGCTCACCGGCGCCAGGGCTGCCCGGAAGGCGGACAGCCGCACCGGGTGTGCCGGCCGCTCGTCCTCCCGCCAGCGCTGCGAGCCCATGAGGAACTCCCCGGCCGGGATGAGCACCAGCTCCGGCAGCAGCAGTTGCAGTCGCTCGCTCGTGATCACGCTAGTCGACTGTGAGCACGACCTTGCCGGTGTTGCTGCGGTCGGCGACGTAGCGGTGCGCCTCCTCGGCCTGGGAGAGCGGGAACGTCTTGTCGACGATCGGCTTCATCTTGCTCTGCTCGATCAGTTGCAGCGCGCCCTCCAGTCTCTCCCGGTCCCCACCTGGCGCAAACCTCACCGAAGTCATGATGCCCAGGATGCTACGGCCGCCGCGGATGAGCTGGCCGGTATCGAACGTCGCCTTCTGGCCGCTGGAGTTGCCGATGACGCAGAGCCGGCCGCCCGCCGCTAGCACCGGAACGCTCTTCTCGAACACTTCGCCGCCGACGACGTCGACGATGACGTCAGCGCCGCGCCCGCCGGTTATCTCCATGACCATCGGCCCGAAATCCTGATCCCGATAATTGATAACGTGGTCGGCGCCCAGCTCACGCGCTCGCTCCAGCTTCTCCTGCGAGCCGGCGGTGGCGATGACCTGTGCGCCCAGGTGCTTGGCCAGCTGAATCGTCGCTACGCCGACGCCGCTGCCGGCTGCGTGCACCAGCACCGTCTCGCCCGGTTTCACCGCGCCGCGGTCGATCAGCGCATACCACGCGGTGATGAAGACGACCGGAATCGAGGCCGCATCGGTGAAGCCGAGGCTGTCCGGTATGGGATGAACGTTGAGCGCGTTATAAGCGCACAGCTCCGCATAGCCGCCGTTGGGGCCGTAGGCGATGACCCGCATGTTTGGCCGCAGGCCCTCGACGCCCGGGCCGACCGCCTCGATCTCGCCGGCGACCTCCCAACCGATGGTCAACGGCAGCGGCAACGGGCCTAAGTGCCCTGCTCGCATCGAGAGGTCGCCGCGGTTGATGGAGGCGGCCTTGATGCGCACCAGCACCTGTCCGGCCTCTGGCTTCGGGTCCGGGGCGTCCTCGTAGGTCAGGACCTCGGGGCCGCCAAATTCGTGGATGCGCACTGCTTTCATTGCTACCCTTTCACGATAGTCCGGCTGGGGTCTTTCGATAGGTCAGGCGGCCTAGACGGCGGGCCGCTCCACCAGCTCCCGGCCCGTTCTGCGGCTCTGCAGCGTCGACCAGTTGGCCGCCGCTAACGCCATGCCCCCACAGAGCAGCCCGATACCGACAACGTACACCGCCCGGTAGCCCGCGAGGTCGATGATGCCGCCGGCGCCGGCCGCTCCCAGGCCGAGGCCGATC
>DASRHH010000023.1:0-6455 GCA_035650635.1 Dehalococcoidia bacterium
GGCTTATCGGAGGCGTAACAGCCGATGCCGGCACGGACGCGATCGCCGCCGACCGGGATGATCCAGCCGAACCAGCCCGGCGCCAATCGCGACCCGACGAAGACGTGCACGTAGTCCTCGCGCGGCGTCCGCAGCCGGCCCTCGATGCCCAGCGCGTAGACCTGCTCGCCCGGCCAGGCCAGGCCGGTGCTGCGGGCGACGCGTGAGTGGGCGCCGTCCGCGCCAATGAGCAGTCGCGCCGTGTAGCGCACCTCGCGGCCGTCGGCTTCGCAGCGCAGCTCGAAGTGGCCGTCATTGCGCTCGGCGCCGAGGAAGCGCGCCCGTACCGGAACCGCGCCGGCTTCGGAAGCCTGCTCCGCCAGCAACTGGTCCCAGCGCACCCGGTCGATGGCGATCGCCTGGACCGCCTCGCCGCCCAGGGCCGCTTGCTTGCCGCCGGCGCTATGCAGGAAGGCGCCCCTGATGCGGTTGTGGACGATCGATTCGTCGGCGATCTCGCCCAGTTGCCAGGTGCGCGGGCTGATCAACCCCGAGCAGTGCGAGGGCACGCCCACCTGCCGGTGTTCTTCGATCAGCAGCACCCGGTGCCCGGACCGGGCCAACTGGCGAGCGGTGCGGGAACCGGCTGGGCCGGCGCCAATGACGGCTATATCGCAATCAAGGGTTGGCATGGGACGCCGCCAATTATAGGGGCCGCGCCAGCCTGGGGAAACGCGGGTCAGACGATGCGTTTGTGGGTCTCGGGTACTGCAGTAAAGGGCGCCAAGATGGTATATTCAACGCAAGGCCGACATTTTCGCGTGGGACGTTAGATCGCCGGGCCGGCTCGCCAGCCGCCCGCAGCCCAAGGAGACAGACCAGAGGCGTGGTCGCCGTCGTCAAAACCGAATCGAGAAACCGCTTCGTCATCGGAGCGCTGCAGTACCCGGCCTATCGCCGCTACTGGCTCTCCGGCTTCGCTTCCATCCTGGGCGAGAACGTACGGCTGATCGCGCACTTCTGGCTGGCCTGGGAACTGACGAAGTCGAACCTCTTCCTGGGCTTGCTGGGCCTGGCCTCCGGCGTGCCGGCCGTCCTGATGACGCTGATTGCCGGGCAGGTCGCGGACCGGACAGACCGGCGCTACCTGCTGATGGTCATCCAGCTGATGACCGGGGCGCTGATGTTAGCCCTGGGCCTGCTGGTCGCCACGGATGTCGTCGCCCGCTGGCACGTGCTGGCGATCGCCGCGGCGCTCGGGACGATCTCGAGCTTCTTCGTCGTGTCGCGGTCATCGCTGATGCCACGGCTCGTCGGTTCGGCAGACCTGCCGAGCGCCGTCGCCTTCGACATCTCGACGTTCCAGGCCAGCCGCGTCATCGCCCCGCCGATCGCTGCCGGCCTCATCGCGATCGGAGTGGAGTACGCCTTCTTCTTCATCGCGGCGGCCAACGTCGTGGCTTGCGTGGTGCTGATACCGCTGCAGATCGAGCGCACAGTGCTGGATGCCAGCAACCGTGGGTTGAATGCGTTTTCAGCCGGCTTCTCCTATATCAAGGGCAACAGCATTTTTGCTTCGATTACCACCGTTAGCGTTTGTCTGGGCTTCTTTGGCCTCGGGTTCGCCATCATCCTGCCCTCATTCGCCGACGATGTCTTCGACGTGGGCTCGGTGGGCTTCGCCGCGATGTCGCTGACCTTCGGCGTCGGTTCGCTTATCGGGGCGCTCCTGATGGCGACGCTGAGGGACCTCGCCCACAAAGGACAGCTGCTTTTCGTCGGCATCTTCGCCTTCTGCGGCCTTCTGATGGCCTTCGGCCTCTCGCCGCTCTTCCCAATCTCGCTGGTCCTGCTGCTCTTCCTGGGCCTGGCCTACGCCTTCTACAGCATCATGGCCACGTCCGAGATCCAGATGCGGGTGCCGGACGAGCTGCGCGGCCGCGTCATGAGCATCTACTCGTTGACCTGGCTGCTGATCCCGCTGGGCGGCTTCGCTTCCGGCGCGATCGCCTCAGCGACGAGTCCGCAGGCGTCCGTCGCAATCTTGGGCGCGACTCTCCTCGCGATCTCGCTGGGCGTCTTCGCCGTCTCCTCCGAAGCCCGCAAGATCTAGCGGTTGGCGGCGGCGACCAGGCGAAAGAGGCCCGCCAACGCCGGCGCACGCTCCCCGATCAGCAGCGGGTGCACGATGATCTCGCCGGCGCCCTGGGCCAGCAGCCAGTTCAGCCGCTCCGCTATCACGTTATCGCTGCCGTAGGCCACCAGCGCCTCGATAAAGGAATCGCTCAGATCCTCGCCCGCCTCGAAACCGGCGTCCGCGAACATCGCCCGGTAGCTGGGCAAGCGGCCGTAGAAGCTGACCTGCTGGTTAGCGGCAGCCCGCACCGCGGCGAAGTCCTCGCTGCGGCAGACGGGCACATGCATGATCAGCGGCGGCGCCGGCCGGCCGGCTGCGGCGGCACCGGCCTTGAGGGCCGGCAGCGCGCGCTGCTCCAGGTAAGGCCAGGGGCACATCCAGGAGATGGCACCATCGGCAATCTCCCCCGCGAGATGGAAAGCGCGCTCCCGCAGCGCTGCCATGAGGATCGGTACCTGTAGCGGAGCCGCTATGCGGGTATGCGCCGTAAAGTGCTGGCCCGCGAAATCGATGCTGCCGGTCTGGAGCAGGGCCTTGAGCACGTGGACGTACTCCCGCAGGTGCAGCACCGGGCGCACCCAGTTCGCGCCGATCAGCTCCTCCATCGGCCGGCGGCTGCTGGGCCCAACGCCGACCCGCAGGCGGCCGGGCGCCAGGGCCTCGACCACTTGCGCCTGTTGAGCCACAACTATCGGATGGCGGGGCCACGTGGGGATGATGGAGGTGCCGAGCTTGATGCCGCTGGTCTGAACGGCGGCGGCCGCGAAGAGCGTCAGCGCGTCCCGGCCAGCGGCAGCCGTAGTCAGCCAGACGGCGGGCACGCCGGCAGCCTCCGCCTGGCGGATCTCCTCCAGGGTCGCGACAACATCAGGGTTGGGTATGGTAATACTAATCATGACTGCCTCCTGCAGAGAGCTCGCCTTGGATGGTAGCAGGTCAGCGCGCCAACGGGAGCGGCGCATTACCTTGCCAGATGGTACTATTCGGCTCGAAAAACAAACCGGGTCGCTGCGGCCCAGAGGGAAGGGGGCGCTTGTGCCGCTAGTCCAAGCCGATGACTTTCGCAAGCTATCGATAGGTCTGCTGACCGCTGCCGGAGCTCGCGATGCCGAGGCCAGCGTGCTCACAGAGTCCCTGGTATTCGCCAGCCTGCACGCGCACGACACGCACGGTGCCGGCCACCTCTACACATACGTCAACGCCTACCTCGGCCTGGGGCCGTTCGGTAACACGCGCCAGGAGGACGGCGAGCCGATCATCGTGCGCGAGACCGCGGCAACCCTCGCCATCGACGCCAACTGGTGCCTCGGCTTCAAGGTTGCCTGGGACGCTACTCTCAAGGTCATCGAAAAAGCGAAGCAAACCGGCATCGCGGCGGCCACGATGCACCGGTGCAGCCATGTCGGCGCGCTCAACTTCTACACCCACGAGATCGTGCGCAACGACATGATTGGCCTGGCGTTCGCCGGCGCGGGCGCCATTGCGCCGCCCCACGGTGGCACGCAGCGGATGCTCGGCACCAACCCGATATCGATCGGCGTGCCGGCGGGGGAGGAGTACCCTTTCCTGGCAGACATGTCGACCGCGGCCGGGACGGCGGCGGAGATCAACCGCTACCTGGCCATCGGCGGCGGATTGCCGGAGGGTCTAATCCTGGACAACGACGGCGAGCCGACCACCGACCCGACTAAGTTCAGCATGCGCGCCGCCGGCGGCGAGCCCCAGGGCGCCATGCAGAACATGGGCGGCGGCCACAAGGGCTACGCTCTCCAGTTGGCGGTGGAGATGCTGGGCGGCATCTGGTCCGGCCTGCTCAGCGGCCAGGAGTCCTTCATCGGCGGACGCTTCAACAACCCGATGTCGATCATCGCGGTCAACGTCAGCTTCTTCCAGGACCTCGACGCCTTCAAGGCCAAGGTGGACGCGCGCATCCGCGAGCTGAGGGCCTCGCGCAAGAAGGCCGGCGTGGAGCGGATCCTCATCCCCGGCGAGCGCGGCTTCCGCGCGCAGGAGACCCGGCTCAAGGAAGGCTTGCCGATCATCCCGCACGAGTGGGAGCGCATTGTGGAGCAGGCGGAAAAGCTGAACGTTTCGCTACCGGATGTGGAGAGCGCAGCCGCCAGGGGGGTAAGCTAGGGTCGGAGGTGCCCCATGTGGTGGGAAAACTTGCTCTGGGGCTTCTGGAATGGCCTGACGGCCTGGGTCATCCTGATCGCGCACGTCTTTGGCGCCTGGGATAACTACCCGTTCTATAACTTCGCGCGGGCCGGCAACTGGTATAACTTCGGCTTCCTGCTGGGCGCCGGCTCGCCGTTCCTGGGACGGCTGCGAGCCAAGCGGCACTAGGCGGTACTCTCCGCGGCCGCCTCAACCGGCTCGCGCGTCTTGGCCGGCCGCACCAGCAGCACGACCAGCGCCGCCAGGACCATCGTCGGCACCAGTAGCATGAACGTGAACTGTTGCGCCGCGGCGAAGGTCGAATCCGGCCCGACGCGCCCGTCCTGGATGGCGACGGCGATCGTGGTGCCGATGGCGCCGGCGGCCGTGCTCATGACGGAGAGAATGGCGGAGACGGTGCCAAAATGCTCGGGGGACATGTCCGTAAAGGCCGCGCGCTGGTTGGCTGGCACAAAGAGGCCGCCGCTGATGCCGATCAGCACCATCGCCAGCGCGATCATCGGGTAGCTCGTATCGTCGCCCAGCTGAGCGTAGACGAAGAGGCCGGCCACGCCGATCAGCAGGCCCAGCAGCGACACAGATCGCGCGTCCACCCGGTCAGACCAACGTCCGCCAACGGTCGAGAAGAATGCCGTCACCAGGGCGAGCGGCGTCATTTGCACGCCGATCTCCAACGCTGATAGCCCCTCTGCCGAGCGCAGGTAGAGCGGCACGAAGACCAGGATCGGGAAGGCGGAGAGCGACTGGATGGTCAGGGCAGCCACCGCCGCCGAGAACATGCGGTTCTTGAAGTGGTAGAGAGGCATCAGCGGGTTCACCGCCTTCAGTTCTGCCCAGATGAAGATCAGCAAGCCGACTGCCGCTACCACGAACATGCCGATCAGGGGCGGCGAGCTCCAGCCGTTCTCAGGGCCCCGCGTTATCGGGATGAGCAGGCAGGGGAAGGCGATCATCAACGCCAGCGCTCCCTTGAGATCGAACGGCTGGCTGCGGCGCGGCTCCGGAATGCCACGGAAGAGCAGCAGCGCGGCGACAGCGGCCACAACCCCAACGCCGAAGTTGAGGAAAAATATCGAGCGCCAGCCCCACGGCTGAATGATGATGCCGCCCAGGATCGGGCCGGTGGCCCGGCCGGCCGCGTAAGATGAAGCGACAATGCCGAGCGCCCAGCCCCGGCGTTCCGGCGAGACGGTGGACGCGGCGATGGCGACTGCCAACGGGAAGGTGATCGCGACGCCCAGAGACATGATGGCGCGGAAGATCATCATTATCGGGAAGTTGCCGGCGATGCCTGCCAGCCCCGAGCCGACGGCATAGCAAACCAGCCCCACGAAATAGACTTTGCGTCTGCCCACCAGATCGCCCAGGCGCGCCAGCGGCAGGGCCAACGCGGTCAGCATCACCCAGCCCATGATGGAGAGCCACTGCAGGTCCGCCAGCGGGGTATGGAACTCCTGCTGGATGTCCGGGATGGCTACTGCAATCCCGAAGAAGCTGTTGACCAGGAAAAACCCGCCCAGGGCCAGGACTATAAGGATCGGGATCTCGTGGCCGCGTTGATTTGTTGTCAATGTCTCGTCGGAATGCGGGTAGAGGAATCGGTAGGTCTACATATGCATAGCACGCTTCGCTGGGATGCGAAAGGGGACACCATACTAGAGCCCAGCGTAAGTTGACAAACCTGGGGGCAAGCCTATCATTTAGACATCTCATCCCAACTATTTCGCTAAGGAAGAAAACTGGAGGATAAGATGCCTTTCGATCCGGCGACTCTTTATGATCCCGAGAATTCCCTCCTCAGCCGCCGCCTCTTTGTTGACCGCGAGGTCTATGAGGCAGAGCTGGAGCGCATTTTTGCCAGGACATGGCTCTTCCTGGCCCACGAGAGCCAGATCCCCAACCCGGGCGATTTCTTCACCACCTATATGGGCGAAGACCCGGTGCTGGTCATCCGCGATAGCTCCGGCAAGATCAACGCCTTCATCAACTCCTGCCGCCATCGCGGAATGAAGGTCTGCCGGGCGGATCAGGGCAACGCCGCTTCGTTTACCTGCGCCTACCACGGCTGGACCTACGGCAACGATGGCAAGCTCATTGGCGTGCCGAACTTCCAGGACGCCTACTTTGAGCAGCTGGACATGGAGCAGTGGGGCCTGGTGCC
>DASRHH010000024.1:0-8247 GCA_035650635.1 Dehalococcoidia bacterium
TTATCCAATATCAGGCGGGGAGCAAAGGCTACTTAGAGGCGAACAAGTTGCCAACAGACAAGGCTCTGCTCCACGATTTGATTGGCCGGCTCAAAGTATCACCACAGGCCCTATATCAACGCGCGGACCGGCTTAAGAAGAAACACGGTCCAATGACCACTGAGGATGCAATTTATATGATTGCGGCCAACGAGGGGCTCGATCTAGCGAAGTATCTAGACAAGGTTGAAGTCGAGCGTCTCAGGATGATGCGGCTTTCGATTGGTCAATTTGTAGCCGGTGCGCCAATTGGAACCAACCGGCAACAGCATGTAGCTATTTCCCCGCCCAATCCGGTCGCCCAGACGGTTACGCCCAGCCGCTCCAGCCTTTTCAACTCCAGATCCTTTCATCCACTTGTGGAGAAATCTAGCCGTAAGCTCTTTATCGATCGCCATGATACTGAAGCCGTGCGCAAAGCCTTCCAGGGATTGATTAACTGAGTAAAGAAGCTCAGCGGGGGATCAGGCGATGGCGCGCCGTTAATGGGGCAAGCATTCAATCCCAAACAGCCTATTCTTCAAATGACAGAAATGAAAGAGACATCTCAGATCGATGAGCAATCTGGATTACAACATCTGATGATGGGAGCCGCGCTCGGCATGAGGAACCCACGAACTCATGAAGATACTTGGGATCCAGATAAGGATATGGATGGTGTACTAGAGTGTTTGGCCTTGGCTAGCTTTCTCCATCGTTGCTTGGAGCGCTGCGAGGAATTTGCTGCCAGTAACAAGCCGTAATTAGCAGCGTATTTCGACGATGCGGTCGAGGCCGGCGAGGTCAGCGTGGACGGTGACGGCGGCGTCCGGGAATGCGTTACGTGCTAACTCAGCGGCCGCGCGGCCCTGGCCCTCACCGATCTCCAGGAAGACGGCGCCGCCCGGCTTCAATAGCGGCGGCGCCTGCTCCAGCAGCCGCGCGATGATCCGCAGGCCGTCCGGGCCGCCATCCAGACTCGCGCGCGGCTCGTGCCGCACTTCCGGCAACGCCGACTCCCAGTCGCTGGTGCGGACGTAGGGCAGGTTGGCGACGATGACATCGAGTTGATCGCTTTGCGCCGTCAGCAGGTCGGCCTGGACGAACTCGATGTGGCCGGCCAGGCCCAGGCGCCCGGCGTTGCGGCGGGCCAGTCGCAGAGCCGCCTCAGAGGAATCGATCGCCAGGATGCGAGAGGATGGCGGCAGGTTGGCGGCCAGGGCCAGCGCGATGGCACCGGAGCCGGTGCCGACATCGGCGACCAGCGGCGCCGGGCGATCGCGCAGGAACATTAGCGCGCGCTCCACCAGCTGCTCCGTCTCGGGGCGTGGGATCAGTGCATCTAGGTTCAACTCCAGGTCGAGGCCGTAGAACTCGCGGCGCCCGAGGATGTAGGGGGTAGGTTCGTGGGCCAGGCGTCGCTCCAGCAACCCGCGGTAGCGGGCCTCACTTTCGGCGTCGATCGGCTCCTGCAGCCGCTGGTAGAGGTGGACGCGGTCAGTCTGCAGCGCGTGGCAGAGCAGCAGCTCCGCCTCCAGGTGCGCCTCGTCGGAGACCTCCCGCAGGGCGCGCACGCCCGCCAGGAGGGCTTCCTGCACGGTCACGCCGTCTGCTCTTGCAGCAGCCTCGCCTGTTCGTCCGCGGTCAGGGCGTCGATGATGGGGTCGATGTCGCCGTCCAGGATCATCGGCAGGTTGTGCGTCGTCAGGCCGATGCGGTGGTCCGTCACGCGGTCCTGCGGGAAGTTATAGGTGCGGATCTTCTCCGAGCGGTCGCCGGTACCGACCTGCGAGCGCCGGGTCGATTCGATCTCCTCTCGCTGGCGGCGCTGCTGCACGTCCAGCAGGCGGGCGCGCAGCACGGCCATCGCCTTCATGCGGTTCTTCAGCTGGGAGCGCTCGTCCTGGCAGACCGCAACAATACCTGTCGGCACGTGGGTAATGCGCACCGCCGTCGCGTTCTTCTGGACGTTCTGGCCACCGTGGCCGCTGGCGTTGAAGATATCGATGCGCAGGTCCTTCTCGTCGATGTGCAGGTCGACTTCGTCGGCCTCCGGCAGCACGGCGACTGTGGCCGTAGAGGTGTGGATACGGCCGCTGGCCTCGGTGACGGGCACCCGCTGCACGCGGTGGACGCCGCTCTCATACTTCAGCCGCGAGTAGGCGCCCTTGCCGTGCACCTCGAAGGTGATCTCCTTGATGCCGCCGAGGTCGTTGGGATGCGAGTCGATGACCTCGGCGCCCCAGCCGCGGCGCTCGGCGTAGCGCGTGTACATGCGATAGAGGTCGCCGGCGAAGAGCGCCGCCTCCTGGCCGCCGGCCGCCGCCCGCACCTCGACGATGACATCCTTCTCATCCAGCGGGTCTTTGGGCAGCAGGGCGCGTCGCAAGCGCTCGTCCAGCTGCTCCAGCTCCTGTGAGTAGCGGATGATCTCGTCCTGCGCCAGGCCCACCAGGTCGGGGTCGCTATCCTCGCGCACGATGGCCTCCGCCTCTTCCAGCGCCTTCGCCACCTGCTTGCGCTGCCGGTACAGGTTGACGACGTCGCTGAGGGTGGAATGCTCGCGCGCCAGCGCCTGCATACGGTCGTAATCGGACGTGACCTCAGGGCTGGCCATCTCCTGGCCCAGCTGCTCATAGCGGCGTTCGATTTCGGCGGCTTTGTCTAACATGGCGAGAGTCCCGTACAAGAGAAAACGCCCCCGTGGGGCGTCCGGTTAGATTATAGCATGGCCCGGGACTGGCTCAGGCCTAGCCGGCCAGGCGCTTAGCCGCTTGCTCCAGCGGCACTGTCTCCTGGGAGCTATCGCTGAGGTTGCGCAGCGTGACGGTGCCGTCCGCCAGCTCTCGCTCGCCGATGATGGCGGCGTGCGTAGCGCCGCGGGCGTTGGCCTGTCGCATCTGCGACTTCAGGGAGTGCGCGCCGGCCGCGACCACAGCCGTTACGCCGGCGCGGCGCAGGTCGCTGGCCAGCTTGAAGGCGAGACTGCGGGCTGCCTCCGCCTGGAAGGCGACGAAGACGCTGGCACCGGCCTCCTTTGGCGGCTCAATGCCCTGCTGCTTGAGGTTGAGGATGATCCGCTCGATGCCGCTGCCGAAGCCGATGCCCGGCGTCGGCGGTCCGCCCAGCTGCTCGATCAAGCCGTCATAGCGGCCGCCGCCACCGATCGCCGACTGCGCCCCCTCGAGCGAGGGCTGCAGCTCGAAGACAGAGCGGGTATAGTAGTCGAAGCCGCGCACTAAGCGTGGGTTGAGCACGTACGGTATCGATAGTCCTTCCAGGTAGCCCCGCAGCGCCGAGAAGTGTGCGGCGCAGGGCTGGCAGAGGTGGTCCGTGATCGGCGGCGCCGCCTCGATCACCGGCTGACAGCGCTCCTGCTTGCAGTCGAGCAGGCGTAGCGGGTTGCGTTCATAGCGGGCGCGGCAGTCCTCGCATACGGCGTCGAGCTTGTCGGCGTAGTAGGCGCGCAGCACCTCGACATAGCCCGGCCGGCAAACGCCGTCGCCGATCGAGTTGAGGTTGAGCGAGATGCCGCTGAGGCCCAGATCCTCATAGAAGCGCCAAAGCAGCTCGATCGACTCGGCGTCGACGGCTGCGTCGCCCTCGCCGATGGCCTCGCTGCCGAACTGGTGGTGCTGGCGGTAACGGCCGGCCTGGGGACGGTCGTAGCGGAAGATGGGCGACCAATACCAGAGGCGCACCGGCTGCGGCAGATTGTGCATGCCGTGCTCCAGGTAAGCGCGGCAGACGGGTGCCGTGCCCTCCGGCCGCAGCGCGAACTCCTGGCCGCCGCGGTCCTCCAGCACGTACATCTCCTTCTGCACCACGTCCGTGACCTCGCCCGCCGTGCGACGAAACAGCTCGACGTCCTCGAAGACGGGCGTATCGATGCGCTCGTAGCGGAAGAGCCGGCAGAGACGCTCGGCAGTGTCGCGGATGAAAGACCAGTAGGACTGCTCCTCCGGCAGGATGTCCTGAGTGCCGCGAGGGGCTCGATAGAGTTCTGACATGGGGAGAACGGGTATGCGTCCAGAAGCGAGCATACAAGAATCGCGCGGAATGCAAAAGCAGCGGGCCGCTCATGCCTGTCGAAGGATGAGCGGGCCAGCCGGCCGCTATGACGTGATAAAATCTTTTCATGAGCCAGAATGTGGCCGTCAGCAGCGAAATACTGATCGAACGGGCCGGCTACCTGCCGAAGAAGGGGCTGGAGCTGGTCAAGAAGGCCGCCGATTACGCCACCGAGTGCCATAACGGACAGAAGCGCCAGTCCGGCGACCCGACGATCACACATCCGCTTTCGGCAGCGCTGACCGTTGCCGACCTGCAGCTCGATGCTGTCACCATAGCGGCAGCCCTCCTGCACGACGTGAAGGAGGACTGCGCCATCACCGACGAGATGCTCAACACCCGCTTCGGGCCGGAGATCGCCAAGCTGGTGGATGGCGTCACCAAACTGGGCCAGATCCCCTGGCCGGAGCCCGATCAACGCTTCGGGGACGACCACATCCAGGCGGAGAACCTGCGCAAGATGTTTCTGGCCATGGCCCAGGACCTGCGTGTGGTCATCGTCAAGCTGGCGGACCGTCTGCACAACATGCGCACCCTCTACGCCCTTTCGCCAGAGGACCAGCAGCGCATCTCCAAAGAGACGATGGAGATTTACGCTCCCCTGGCCTCGCGTCTCGGCATCTGGGAGATCAAGTGGCAGCTGGAGGACCTGGCGTTCCGCTACCTGCAGCCGGAGCAGTACAAGCTCATCGCGCAGATGATCGATACCAAGCGCCGCGAGCGCGAATCCTGGGTGGCCGAGGTCAGCGATGTCCTGCGGGCGGAGCTGGAGCGCCACGGCCTGAAGCCGGACGTCAAGGGCCGCGCCAAGCACATCTACAGCATCTACCAGAAGATGGAAAAGTACGGGCGGGAGGGCAAGAGCCTCAACGAGATCTACGACCTGGGCGCCGTGCGCATCCTGGTGGACACCGCGGACCAGTGCTACATGGCGCTGGGCGTGGTGCACGGCCTCTGGCGTCCCATCCCGGGCACCTTCGACGACTACATCGCCAACCCCAAGGACAGCATGTACCAGTCGCTGCACAGCACGGTCATGAGCCTCAACGCCAAGCCGCTGGAGGTACAGATTCGCACCTACGAAATGCACCGCATCGCGGAGTACGGTGTCGCATCGCACTGGCGCTACAAGGAAGGCACCTCGCGCGATGTCCGCTACGAAGAGCGCCTGGCCTGGCTGCGACAGCTGCTGGACTGGCACCGCGAGATCTCGCAAGCGGAAGAGCTGGTGGAGGCGGTCAAGACCGACATCTTCCAGGACCAGGTCTTTGTCTTCACTCCCAAAGGCGAGATCAAGGACCTGCCGAAGGGCGCCACGCCGCTCGATTTCGCCTACCGCATCCACACGGACCTTGGCCACCACTGTGTCGGCGGTAAGGTCAACGGCAAGCTGGTTTCCCTCAACGCTGAGCTGAAGAACGGCGACGTCGTCGAGATCCTGACCAGCCGCTCCTCCAAGGGGCCCTCGCGGGATTGGCTGAACGCGCACCTGGGATACGTCCGCACCAGCCACGGCCGCGATAAGGTGCGCCAGTGGTTCAAGCGCCAGGAGCGGGCGGAGAACATCGCCCGCGGCCACGAGATGCTGGAGAAGGAGCTGCACCGCATCGGCGTCAGCCTCGCGGAGGTCCAGGACGAGATACTGCGCCTCTTCCCCTACGACAACCTGGACGACTTCTGTCTGCAACTGGGCTACGGCGGCATCAGCACCCAGCAGCTCACCTCCAAGCTGGTGCCCCTGGTGCAGGCGCAGGAACCGGCTACGGTGGCGCCTCCGCTACGCCGCACGTTCCCCACTGGCGTCTCTGTCCTGGGCACCGGCGACCTGCTGACCCGCCTGGCCCGATGCTGCGACCCGGTGCCCGGCGATCCCATCGTCGGCTATGTGACCCGCGGCGAGGGCGTGACCATCCACCGCAAGGACTGCAGCAACGTCCTGCACGAGGACGAGAAGCAGCGCCTGGTTGAAGTGGCGTGGGGCGAGCGCGGCCAGATGTATCCCGTCGCCATTCACATCGAGGCCTGGGACCGCGTTGGGCTGCTGCGGGACATCAGCACCCTGGTGGCCGAAGACCGCGTGAACATGGTCGGCGTCCATACGCAAGAGAAAGACGACGGCATGATCGCCATCTTCGTGACGCTGGAGACCGATGGCGTGGAGCAACTCACCCGTGTGCTCAATAAGCTGGAGAGCATCCGCGGCATCATCAGCGTGGACAGGCAGCTCGAGGGCGCCAAGTCCCCGCGTTAGATTTTTCGATCCAACTGTCACCGGCTTCGTCGGGAATAGTCAGATTTTAGCAGCTGAAAGTTCGTTATCTAGCGACTTGCGCTGGGTTGCGATAATATTTCGAGCAAAAGTCGTTTTTTGGTTCCGAACGGATTGACATTTTCTTTCGATACCGCCACCATTCGTCCATCTCCATCTCGACTTGCATTAACTTCGTCCGGAGGTGCGGGATGCTAGCCAAGGTTAACAGCTGCGCTATCCTCGGCCTGAACGGTGAAGTCGTCGAAGTCGAGGTCGATATCGCGCAGGGTCTGCCGGCGTTTTCCGTCGTCGGCTTGCCGGACGCGGCCGTACAGGAGGCGCGCGAACGCGTCCGCGCCGCCATTCGCAACTCCGGCTTCACCTTCCCGCAGAAGCGGATTACCGTGAACCTGGCGCCCGCTGACCTGCGCAAAGAGGGCCCCGCCTACGACCTGGCGATCGCGATTGCGCTGATCCTGGCCTCGGAACAGGCGCAGGCGGACGTTTCAGAGGCTCTCTTCCTGGGCGAGCTCTCGCTCGATGGCCAGCTGCGCCACACCCACGGCATCCTGCCGATGGTGGCGCTGGCCCGAGAGCGCGGTTTCCGCCAAGTTTACGTTCCGCGTCCCGACGCCGACGAGGCCTCCCTTATCGACAGCATCGAGGTGCTGCCGGTGGAACGGCTGGGCGACCTCATCAGCCACCTGCAGGGCCTTGCCCCCATCTTGGCTCATCAGCGCGACGGCACGGCAGCGGAGGATGGCGATAGCGGGCACTGGCAGGGCGTGGACTTCTCGCACATCCGCGGCCAGGAGCACGTCAAGCGGGCGCTGGAGGTGGGCGCCGCCGGTGGCCACAACCTGCTGATGAGCGGGCCGCCGGGTGCCGGCAAAACGCTGCTGGCGCGGGCGTTGCCTTCGATACTGCCGAGGATGACGCCGGAGGAATCGCTGGAGGTCACCAAGATCTACAGCGTGGCGGGTCTGCTCCCCTCGGAGACGCCGCTGATCAATCAGCGTCCCTTCCGGGCGCCGCACCACACGATCTCTCACGCCGGGCTCGTCGGCGGCGGGCGCATGCCGCGGCCTGGCGAGATCACGCTGAGCCACCGCGGGGTGCTCTTCCTGGACGAGCTGCCGGAGTTCTCGCACTCGGTGCTGGAGTCGATACGGCAACCGTTGGAGGACCGCATCGTCACGGTGAGCCGGGCCCAGGGCAACGTCACCTTCCCGGCCAGCTTCATGCTGGTCGCGGCCATGAACCCTTGTCCGTGCCAGTAACACCTACACCAGGAAACCTGTATTCGATGACGGCCTTTGACGATTTCTTCCCTTGGGGGAGGATATCGGTGTGAACGACGATGCGGCTCACTAAGAGGCGGACTGTCTCCTGCCGTTCTTCATCTGTCAGACCTTCATCCAGCCGAGCCTGAATCTCCTCAATAAAGTCGCGCGACACCGGCTCGGGCTCCATCTCAACAGGGCCTAGCTTGGCGAGCCGCCCTTCGATCTCGGAGCGTTCGGCGCTGATGCGTGAAAGCTCAACATTGAGCTCGGCTTCCGAAAGTTGGCCGCGAATGTTGAGCTTGAGGGCCTGGATGCGTTGTTGGTCTAATCCATCGAGTGCTCTTGTGAGAGTAATTGATTCAGCCTCAGAGACTGCCTGCTGCGCCTGGCGCTCGGCCTCGACATCCAATTCGTCGATGATGTCTCCCGGGTCGCGCAAGAAGCGCTCAACATCGGCCCATACCAGCTCTTCTAAGCGGTCGCCCCGGACAGATTGACCCGGGCACCGACCCTCTAGTGGCCCCCGTTCCACCAATTGTCCATCGCACCTGTACCACCAGACACCTGGACGCCCCTGAGCGCCACAATAGGTCAATCCACAAGTCCCGCATTTGACCCGGC
>DASRHH010000025.1:0-2243 GCA_035650635.1 Dehalococcoidia bacterium
ACCTAGCACCGCCACAAACTGGCCGCGGCGAATTTCCGCATTGACGCCCGTCCAAATGACGCGATTGCCCAGTTCAACCCGAGCATCTCGCAGTTCGATGGCCAGCGGCGACACTCCGTCACCTGTGGCAGATGAGTGGCTACCGCCGTAAGCAATCCCGGGCCCTTCGCCAGACATGCCTGCCGGACCACGCCAAACGTGAAGCAGCCGCGCTAATGCCCTTACCATCAGCGGCCGGTCGCTTTCGCCAGGGCGGCCGCAAGATTTTCGAGCTGGGCCACCTGCCAGGCCTGGAACGTCGCCGCCGGCGGATCCAGGGTCTCCGTCACTTCGACCACTTCTATCCCCTGGCCTCCTGCGGCATCCACCAGCTGCCGAACGTCAGGGGTCGAGTTCTGCGAATTGAACAGCACCACTTTCACCTGCTTGTTCTTGATCTGGCTATCGAAGGTTGCCTTGTCCTTGGCTGTAGGGTCTGTGCCTTCACTTATTGCCGTCAGGAAGCCAGAGGGAGTTAGCATCTTAAGGCCAAGGGCATCGGTCAGCGGAGAGACGATGCTCTCAGTGGCGCCGACGGGCGTGTCGGCGTACTTCTGCTTGATCTCCTGGACCAGGTCAAGGTAAGCCTTGAGCGAGGAGTTCAGAAATGTGCTCTTCTGCGCGTCGAAGTAGGCGGCGTCGGCCGGATCGAGCTTCTTGTAGTCGCTGGTTATTTGGTCGATTATTTTCTGCACGTCCTTGGGCGAGTACCAGCGATGCGGGTTATCGTCGTTCTTGAGGCCGAGGACCGACTGCACTTTCAACTTGAGGCGTCCGCTTGCAGGATTGGCGTCGAGCGCCTTGTCGACCCACGGGTCGTAGCCGACGCCGTTGAAGATGACGTAGTTCGCGCCGGCGAGGAGGCGGGCATCGCCGGCAGTCGCCTCATAGTCGTGTGGGTCCGTATCAGGGCTGGTAATAATAGCCCGGACGTCCACTTTAGCGCCGCCCAGTTGCGAAGCTATGCTCCCCCAGAAGTTCTCCGCTGCGACCACCCGTATCGGGGGCGTAACGGTCCCATTCGTGGAACCGGAGTCCCCGTTGCCCCCGGAACAGGCACTGAGGATCGCGCCGAGCGATAGTGCGCCCACCAACACCGGTAAGAGCTTTGCCAGGCTGGAGATTTGATTCTTAGTATCAGATATAGTCATGTTGAGCTGACTAAAGGTATCATCGGGATTGCTAAACCGCGCCTGCTGGCTGGGCTTCCCGGAGCTGCTCGGATCGGCCGCCGCAGGAGGCGCAGCGGCCGTAAAGCTCCAGCCAGTGCGATTCGATATGGAAACCGGTTCTCTGACCGAGAGCCGCGATGAGGTCCGAGACGTCGCAGCCAGTGAAGTCCTCGACAGCGCCGCATTGAGTGCACACCAGGTGGTGGTGATGCACCATCTGGCCCAGCCGGTAGTGCAGATTCCCATCCTCAAGCAGGACCCGGCAGACGAGATCCTCGTCTACCAGAAGCTTGAGGGTGCGAAAAATGGTCGCTCGGCCAACACCGCGCACCTTAGCGGCCAATTCCTCAGCAGTAAAGTGGCCCGAAGTCGAAGCGACGACTCCTACGACGGCCATCCTTGGCGCAGTGATTCGATGCCCCCGCGCCTCAAGACGTTGGATAATCGTCGAAACCGATGACCGGCCCATGCGCTGGAGTCTAAGTTAAATGATACGACATGTCAAGTAATCGGGGGGCCGAGGTATTTCCTGGCATTCGAGGCGAATCATCACGCAAGTCTTGACCAGAGGAGTGCTGAAACCGCAGCTGCCGCCGAGCTATCATGAACTCCCATAACACACGGGAAGGAGAAGCAGCATGAACGACAAGGTCGCCATCTTCGTGACCAGCCACTACCAGACGCTTCAACAGGAGATCAACGACTTCCTGGCGACAATCAGCGTCAAGACCGTGGTAAACATCCAGTACGCCATCACTGCAGACGAAGGCGCGGTCGGCTACTCAGCACTGGTGCACTACAAGGAGTAGGCGCAGACGCTGATTGATCACGAACCGGCCGGAAGCCGGCTTCGGGGCTACAACCCCAACAAACGGGAGGCGTTGCCGCTGAAGAGCGCTTCGCTCTCAGAGTCCGCAAGGCCGCAGGACTCCAGGAAGCCGAGGCAGTTCTCGACGTTATTGTACGGATAGTCCGTGCCGAACAGCAGGTGCTCGATTCCCACCATGTCGCGGCCCATCTCTAGCGCCGGCT
>DASRHH010000026.1:0-4683 GCA_035650635.1 Dehalococcoidia bacterium
GCCAGCTGCAAGCCGGAAGCGAGGGTCATTGTCACCAGTGTTGGCATGAGGACGATCATCTTGGGCATGAAGCGAGTCGAGAACTCGATGCGAGCCTGCACCGGCAGGCGCCCGATGATCGGGCCGACGATCAGGCCGACGAAGAGGTCGATGCCGGTCCAGAGTCCGCCGCCGACAACGTGGAAGAACTCCAGCGCCCAAACCTTGTTGCTGGCTATCGAGGCGATCAACCCGACGACGACCAGCGCAATAATGGGCAACGCCTTTACCGGGACGATCTCGAACTCGGGGACGCGCGGCGGTCCCTGGACGGTTGGTGCAGCCGGCGCGCCGATTACTTGTGCTTGAGTAGCCATCGTAACATCACCTATCGATTTCTTAATCGAGCCTATCCAGTGCTTGCGTTTATTTATCGGATATTCTCTGCGATTCGTCAAGCATCCCCTAACGGAACATTACGGGTGCCCGAAGCTACGGCAGGCTATCGGCGACTCTTGTGGCGGTGAGTCAGTGCGTGGAGAAGCCAGGAGTGCAGGTGGTCAAGAGTGCCATCGTGATGGGAGCGATCCGCACCCTGATCTGACGGGCCGACCCAGGTAAGCCGGCGGATACCGTAGATCAGCAATCCCACGGCCAGGACCCCAGCCCCTATCAACATCTGGGTACTGGTTGCCTGCAGGGTCAAATAGATGGCACTGGCGGCTGCAAGCACAAGCAAGGGTCTGAGGGCCGGGACGTGCAGCGCGAACTCCGGCTGTCGGCTCACCAATCGCAACGCTGAGAGCGCCGTCATCAGATAGCAGAAGCTGAGGAAGAAGACCGCAGTCGAGAGCAGGCCTCGAATGTCGAACATCGTGGAGAGCACGACCGCCGAGCCCGCCTGGAAGGCGAGACCGACGTAGGGGGTGCCGAACCGGGGGTGAAGCCTGGCGAACGGCGGCGGGAAGAAGCCATCGGCAGCTAAGGCGTAGCTCAGCCGTGAAAGGCTTAGCATGAAGACGACGAATACGCCGGCGATCGAGATGAGGGCGCCCGCGCTCATGAACCGCACCCCCAGGCCCGTCGGCAGACCAAGGCTGTTGCAGATGCCGCCCATGACCGCGGCCAGAGGATGGGCAGAGTTAGCCGTCTCCTGCCAGGGCAGACCCATGACCACGGCCAGGACCGTCAGCAGGTAGAAGACCGTCGCGACGGTCACACCGATGGCCAGGCCCAGAGGCAGGCTGCGCCGTGGCGACCGCACCTCCGCGGCCGGCAGCACTGCGAGCTCGAATCCGGCGAAGGCCCAGAAGATCGGTAGCACAGCCTGGCCAAGGCCGCTCCAGCCGAGCGGTGCGAACGGCGAGAGGTTGTCGCCGGCGTGGCCAGGCTTGGCGAAGACCAGGACTACAGCCAGGACGATAAGGAAGGCTAGTGGCACCAGCTTCGCAACGGTGAGCACATCATTCGTACGCGCTCCCTTGCGTACGCCAATCAGGTTGACGGACGTCACAGCTCCAATCAGTCCCAACCGTAATGCGACAACCGCCGGCTGTGGCAAATCGACGGTCAGCGCCTGCAAATAATTCACGAAGGCCAGCGGAAAGGCGGAAAGCGCGACCCACTCGCCTGCGTAAAGCGCCCAACCTGTCAGGAAACCGGCCAGCGGCCCGAACGAGGCGTGCGCATACGAATACGAGCCACCAACCTCCGACTTGATGGCCGCGCACTGCACGAACGCCAGCGCGATCAAGGCGGCCAGCACGCCGGCGAGCAGCCAGGCGACCACCTGCGCCGGTCCGAGGAGGCGTGCGCCCATGGCCCCCACGACGTACACGCCATCGCCGATGATGGCGCCGATCACCAGGAGAGTGAAGTCCGGTAGGCCGAGCTCGCGTCGGAAGGGCCCGCTTGCTGCCGTTTCAGTCAACTGCCCGATCGTAAGGGTCTCGGTGCGTCCGCGCATCACGGCAGCAGTGTCCCCAACAAGACGATCGCGAAGCCCTGGGCACACAAGCCATCGATAATGGCTTGCAGCACCGGGCCGTCCTGGGATACGAAACCGACGTGGAAGACGTAGATCGCGCCCGGCTCCGCCAGCGAGATACCACGAGCCTCGCTGGCGACCACATACGTGGTCACCTCACGATCTCGAAGGGAAGCTGGTCGCGATAGCGCTGCGCCAGGATTGCCAGGCCAATCAAGCTGACCCCGACCAGCCCAAGCGCCAGAGGCAGGAACGGGCTGCCGCTGAACGTCTCCGCGATCAGGCGGAAGATGAGGATATAGACGCCTGCAACGCCGGTCGCCAGGAACATGACCTGCCGCAGGGCGGCGCTCAAGGCGATGAAGGACACGAAGATGAAACCGTAGCCCAGGGCATAAGCCGCGTTCCACTCCACCATTGTCAGCATGGTAGTGCAATAGAGAAACGCAGCCTGGCCGCTGATCCCGAACCAGAGTGAGTGCTCCGGGAGCCGGACACGCCTGGCTAACTGCCCCGCGATGATTAGCGACGCGCCGGCTGCGGAGACCATCCACAAGTAAATGAGCTCCGGCTCTGATCCGTTATAGTCGCCGGCCCGCCACCAACCGGTCGCTGTCCCTACCAGAGCCAGCCATTGCAGCGAGACCGCCAGGCTGACCATGCCGACGCCGGTGCTGAGCAGCACCGCCAGCATAACCGCCAGCGAGGCGGTCTGAATGATCGTCGCCTGAGCCAGCATCGACTCGTCGAAGATGGCGCCCTTCTCCGGACCGGCAAACAGATCGCCGATGGCGAAGAAGAGCAGCGGCGTTATGCCGACAGCGATGGTGACCAGGGCGCCTCCGCCACGCTTGTATGGCGTGCGCCTGAGCACGAACACTGACATGGCCGCCAGGAGCGCCATTCCCACGGCGACAACGGATAGGCGGCTTTCCTTCGTAAAGTCTGACCAGTTGATCGCCCCGAACACGCCTAGTGCCAGCAACGCCAAGGACGTGCCCATGTAGTAGAGGATCGTCGGCGCATTCAAGCCTTCGCGGAACTCAAGGGGAGCTGGCTCTATGCCCTCCTGCTGGAGGATCGAATGCAGCTCAGACTCCTGTATCAGGCCCTTCCTGGCCCATCGCTTCAGGTCCGATTCCGTGAAGGTTGGGGCGCGCTTCGGTGTGGCTAACATGTTGCGGCCTTCTTCTTGTGATCGACTCACGATCTCCTACGCCGCCCTGGCGAAATCCGCCTCGACCGGGTGGACCAGCCGCTCGAAATCACTGTACTTCATGGAGATCGTATCGGTGTGGGTGCCCGCCTGGAAGAGAATCGACTCGTCATCCGCCAGCGAGCGGTCAACGAACACGGTGAGGCCGTAGAGATTGCCGAACGGCGGCATGGCACCGACTTCGCAGTCCGGGAATACGGGATCGAACTCATCCTCCTTGGCCAGTCGCAGCTCGCCAAAAAGCTCGTGCGCCCGCTGCAGGTCCACCTGGTGGGATGCCGGCAGCGCCAGCATCATCATCTTGCCGCCGGCGAAGACCATGACCACCTTGGCCACTGCCTTGCCGGTGACGTGCTCCGACTCTGCCAGCTCCTGCGCCGTGTAGGCCACAGGGTGATGGTGCACAGTGAACGGCACCTTGTGCTCACGCAGGTATTGTTCCAACTTCTCTTTGCAGTTCATTGAAGTCTCCTTCCACCGGGCGGCGGCCCAATCGCTGGTCTCCTGTTGGACCGTCGCCCATCGCGTTTGGGCGGCGTTAAGCCGCCGTCTTCACTTCGATCCGCTTCTTCTCTTCGACTGTGCCCATCGGTATATCAACCTCCAGTACGCCATTGCGGAACTGCGCCGTCGCTTGTGCCGGATCAGCGCCACCGGGGATTGCCACCTTGCGCATGAAGCGACCGTAGCGGCGCTCGGTCCGATAGTAGTCTTCTTCCTTGACCTCGCGCTCGGCCTTCTTTTCGCCGCTGATCGTCAACATGTCGCCGCTGACGGTAATCTCAATGTCCTTTTCGGTCATGCCTGGCAGCTCAGCCCGAATGTGCAGCTGGCCGTCCTTCTCGTAGACGTCAGTCATGGGTATGGGTTCGCGACGCAGCATCCTAAAGGGTCGCCAGGGCATGCCTACGAAATCCCAGAAGCGCTCGAAATCCTCGCCGGTCTGAGGTAGGTCTCGGCCCCTCTTTTCGGTAAGCATTGTTCTCCTCCTTGTCCTTACAGTGGCCGTCCACCGCTTCCAATCACAAGTTATTCCCGGCACTCGGACGGCCGAAGTGCTGACCGGCCTCCAGGCAGGCGGCCAATAGGCCCCTGCAATCCGGTTCCATCGGCCCTTATGGACGCGTTGCTCGAAGACCACAATCCCATCAAATGACGGATCAATGGAGGGTCACCGACACGTCGAACGCCGCGCCGGGTAACCAGCCCCATCGCTCGCCAGCGACCAACGACACAGTTGGCGCCTGCGGCTGGTGTTTGGGCGATCTGGTGCTCTCCAGTGCCGGCCGCTTTGCTCAGTACGTCTACGCCTGTTGCGGCCAGGCAGTCCTCAGCTCCAAGGCTTGAGGCGGTTCGCGGAAGAGATAGAGGGGAATAGGCCATGGCTATAGCAGGAAACAGTGGTGCGGTCCCCAGGCCGACGCTTCCATCCGGCGAGACTCACCAGGATTTAGGATTGCTGATCGCTGCCGTCCTCGTCGGCGCGGTGGCCTTCCTCCTC
>DASRHH010000027.1:0-19877 GCA_035650635.1 Dehalococcoidia bacterium
CCGGCAAGGTGATCTTCACGGTGGGACCCCAGGGTCTGGAGCTGATGGAGAAAGCGCCGCAAGACAACGCGACTCTGTCCAGTCCGATCGAGCTGGCCACACCGATCATCATCGGTTGGGGCAAGCAGATTTATACCATCCAGCCTACTGCCGGCAAGCGCATCGGCTACATCGCCCAGGATGACCCGTTAGGCCGCGCCATGGAGGAGCCCAACCGCAAGACCGCGGCCTCTGTCGGCGGCGAATTCGTGGGCGCCATCTACTTCCCG
Organism: Dehalococcoidia bacterium; assembly: GCA_035650635.1. Lineage (GTDB taxonomy): Bacteria > Chloroflexota > Dehalococcoidia > SM23-28-2 > DASRHH01 > DASRHH01. Next base: position 270 of record DASRHH010000027.1, read on the forward strand.
ATCGGCACAACGGACTTCAGCGCCTTCCTGACAAACATGAAGGCACTGAAGCCGGATATCCTCTATACCTACGGCGGCGCGGCACTGCTGGAGCTGACCATTCAGGCCCTACAGCTAGATGTGTCGCCGATCCTGGAGATCCCGGGCTTCATCCCGGCCCTGTTCCCGCTGTTGCCTCCGTTGGGCACCCACACCATCTACGCAGTGGACTGGCGGCTGCCCTACACCACCGGACTGATGCCACCCGACCCCAAGGTCCAGCAGGCAGTCGACAGCCTGGGCCAGCTGCCAGGAGGCCTGCCGCGGCAGACCGGATTCGCCATCTCCTACCATGACTACATCTACCTGCTCATCCAGGCGATGCAGAAGGCAGGCACGGTGACGGACGGAAAGGCCATTGCGGCTCAGATGCCGGGCCTGACTTACGAGGGACCATTCGGCAAGGTGACGATGCTGCCAGACCGCAGCACGCGAGGCACCATGGGGTTGATCCAGGTCACCAAGGACGGCTTCCACGTCTACGTCTACGCCAACGTGGGCGAGACTAAACCGATCCTCGATTTCACGGCGCCACCGAACGCCATCGCGGCGCCGCCGCCGCGCCAGTAGCAGCAAGCGGTAGCAATAGAGAGGCTCCCCGCCCGAAAATCGGGCGGGGAGCCTCTCTTTCTGAGCGGCGCCTACGGCTTGACCGCGACGATGCGCAGGCGCAGATAGTCTGCCCACCAGCGGCCCTCGCGGAAGAGCGTCGGCCGCAGGCGCCGCTCTATGTCCTGGATCAGAGCCTCGCGTTGCTGATCTGAGAGGTCGGAGGTCAGCGCCGTCGCGAACATGGTCAGCCAGCCGCGCAGGCCGGACTCGCCGCCGTCCAGCGGCGTCAGGCGCGGGAAGAGGTGGGCAAAGGTCGTCTCCAGACCGACCGAATCCAGCAGCGCAACGTACTCCGGGACGTTGGGGTAATACCAGGGGATCATCTCTGGCCGCATGGCCAAGCCGGCGTCCGTGCGGGCAGCGATGATGGCTGACTTGATTCCCTCGATGTTGCCGCGGCCACCGAGCTCTGCGACGAAGCGGCCACCCGGTTTGAGCACCGTCGCGATGCACCGGGCCGCCGCCTCCGGCGGCTTCACCCAGTGCAGTGTAGCGTTGGAGAACACAGCATCGAACGGCTCTTCAAAGGCAAAGCTCACGGCGTTGGCCTGTACGAACTCACAGGCCGGGTAGTTCTCGCGGGCGCGGGCAATCATGTCGGCGTCGGCGTCCAGGCCGACGGCCTCCGCCCCGGACTCGGCGATGCGCGCCGTCAAGTGACCGGTGCCGGAGCCTACATCGAGGATGCGCTCCCCCGGCTGCGGCGCCAGCAGCTCGATCAGCGACTCGCCGTACTGCCAGACGAAGGCAAAGTTGCGGTCGTAGGAGGCGGAGTCCCAGGCGCGGGCCGGTTTCGCTTCGTCAGTCATTGCGCTGCCTTGGACGGGCAAAGAAAATGGAGCGGAAGACGGGATTCGAACCCGCGACCCCCTCCTTGGCAAGGAGGTGCTCTACCACTGAGCCACTTCCGCCCCTGTTCTGGTGTACACCGATATTATAATCCTGCCACAATCTCCGCAAGGCCGTGGCACTGGGCCGATGCTGCTTGACACACGCCAAGAGGGGATACTAGGCTCGCTTCTAGGATCGATGCCTTGGAGGGTGCAAGAGGATGCCGCTAATCAACAAGTCCATCGAGATCGAGGCCCCGCGCGAGCAGGTGTTTGCGGAGGCCGCTGACCCCACGAAGCAGCCCGATTGGGCGCTCTTCCTCAAAGACATCGCCGTTACCAGCGGCGATGGCAGGTCTCCCGGCAGCCGCCAGGCCTGGCTCTTCAAGGTGGGTCCCCGGCCGGCCGAGACGATGGAGGCCGTTGTCACGCAGTTCCACGAGAACGAGTCCGTATCACGGCAGACGAGCAGCGGGTTGCCACTCTCAGAGAGCATGAACTTCATCGCCGTCGATGACGGCACGACGCGCGTGCATTGGAGCATTGAGTACAAGCCGCCGCTGGGCCCGCTGGGCAAGATGCTGGACGGCATCTTCATCAATCGCGTCTTCCAGAACGACATCGAGACCTCGCTGGAGCGCTTGAAGCGCCGGCTGGAGGCCTAGCGCGGCCGCCGGCCGTGAAGGCCCGCGCCGGGTAAGACGTTGTCCCGCCAGAAGCGCCCGCTCTTCGGCGCCATAGACCTCGGCGGCACCAAGCTCCTCTCCGTCATCGCGACGCCGGATGGCGAAATCCTTGCGCGGGACCGGCGGCCCTCGCAAACGCAGGAAGGCCTGGAGGCGATCCTGGCGAGGATGGCCGGCTCGCTCGACTCGGCCGCAGAAGAGGCTGGTGTCCAACCTTCACAGCTGGGCGCTGTCGGCGTCGCCTCAGCTGGGGCGATCAATTTCGATCGTGGGATCGTCTCAGAGGCGCCCCAGCTGCCGGGCTGGCAGGACGTGCCGCTGCGCGACCTGCTGCAGGAGCAGCTACAGCTGCCAGTGCTGCTGGACAACGACGCCAACGCCGCCGGTTTTGGCGAGCTGACTTTCGGGGCCGGCCGCGGCAGCCGCCATCTCATCTACCTGACGATCAGCACGGGCATCGGCGGCGGCATCATCATCGATGGGCAGCTCTACCGCGGCAAGAGCGGCGCTGCCGCGGAGCTGGGGCACATTGTGATAGACATGGGTGGCCCGGTCTGTCCTTGCGGCGCCCGTGGCTGCCTGGAGGCGATAGCGTCTGGCACGGCGATGGTCTGGCGCGCCCAGGAGGCGCTGGAGCAGGGCCGCTCGCCGCTGCTGGCGCAGCTGGCCGCCGAAGAGCCCCTGACCGCGGAGCTTATCGCGCGGGCCGCCAGGCAAGGGGACGAAGCTTGCACCGAGATCTATCGCGTGGCGGCCTTTGCGCTGGGCAACGCCCTGGCCAGCTACGTCAGCATCTTCGACCCCAACGCAATCGTCCTGGGCGGTGGCATCATGAACTCCAGCGAGCTGATCTTTGAACCCGCGCGGCGCACCATGGAGGGGATGGTGCGGCGGCTGCCGCTGCAGGGCCTGCGAGTCCTTAAAGGCGAGCTGGGCGATGAATCAGGCGTTCTGGGGATGGTGGCGCTCCTGCGACGAGACAGGACGTTCGGCGGCTAGATAGCCTTGACACTGGGTACGCCCCGTGCTATAGCCCTAATCTAAGTGAACTCTCGCACGGGGGGTGCTGGAGAATCTGAAATGCAGAAGCCAAGCGTATTCATACTAGCTGGAGGAGCGCCGAAATGGGACTACTCTCATTGAAAAAGCGGACCTTCATCCTCGCAGCGCTGCTGGCCGTAGCGGCGGCCTTCGTTGCCTGCAGCAGCGGCGGCGGTAACGAGGAGAAGACCACCGCTCCGACACAGTTCGAAGGCTCCATCAAAATCGGCACCGTCGTCGACCTCACCGGTCCCGGCGGAGGAAACCCGAACACAGTGTCAACCGCGCAAGGCTTTGAGGTGGCCATAAAGGACATCAACGCCAGTGGTGGCGTTGTGGTTGGCGGCAAACACTACCGCCTTGACCTCACCAAGATCGATTCCCAGGCCAGCTCCACGGCCGCAGTGGCCGCAGCACAGCAGTTGATCCAGGAGGGAGCGCTGGCGGTCTCCGTCAACACTTGTGCGTACTTCCCGCAGGTCTACCAGCAGTTCAAGCCGACAGGGAATATCCTGACGGTCACTAACTGCCCGCCCGGCCTCAACCTGCTGGACAAGGACGTCCCCGGCCAGTACGAGGGGACCGATAAGAACCCGCTGCTCTTCGCCGCGATCGACTTTACCCTGCCCATCCTGAGCGGCTGGATCAAGCAGATCCAACGGGTCGACCCGGGCATCAAAACGCTGGCGTTCATGGGCGACAATACTCCCCTCGGCAGCGCGCAGGCGTCCGTAATGGGCGCCGCCGCGCAACGGGCGGGCGTCCAGTACTTAGGCGCCACCCAATTCCCAGCAGGGACTAGCGATATGTCGTCCTACCTGACAGAGGTCAAGGCAAAGCACGCGGACATTGTCTACATGAGCACCAGCGGCAACCTGGATGCGCCTCGGCAGTTTATTCAGCTGGACGTTTCGCCGAGGATGATGGTGCCGGGACTGCGTCCGTTCGATATGACGAACATTGGGGATGTCGGCCAGACCAAGGTTTACTTGCTGGACTGGCGCCTGCCTTACCACCTGGAAGTGGTGCCGGACCAGTACAAGAGCAAGGTGCAGAACCTGGGCACGCTGCCGGGTGGCAGCCCTCTCCAGGTTGGGTTTGCTGTCGCCTTCTACGATTTCGGACTACTGCTCAAGCAGGCGATCGAGAAGGCGGGGACCACGACCGACGCCAAGGCCGTGGCTAACGCCCTAGTCGGCCTGACCATTGATAGCTACATGGGTGGCAAAGTCCGGGTGGACACAGACCACGCTTCGCGCGGTCCAACCGGGATCATCGCAGCCACGAAGGAGAAGTACGTCGTCTACTCCTTCCCGGACGCCACCTCAGACGTGCCGACGGCCACTTACGAGGTCAAGCGCTGAGCCAGCGCGAGGAGGGGAGCCCGCGGCGCGCCGGCGCCCGCATGCGCGGCGAGCGCGTCAGCGGGCTCTCCGGGACCGCGAAGTCCTCTCGCAGTTGGGTAAGCAGCGGCTGCAGCGCCGCGATGAAGCCGGCGAACCTGCGGGCGTACTCGGCGGCATCGGCCTCGGTGAGGTCATCTCCGTAAGGCAGCGTGTAGTGCAGGCGCGTCCAGACCGGCGTCCACTCCTCGATCTCGACTTCACGGCCGAGTGCCGCCTGCACCTCGATCATCGATTCCGCCAGCAGCTGCAGCCAGCGCAGGTTGTGCTCCCGCTCGCCCTCGAAGTGCAGCCCGAACTCGATACGGCCGGTGCGCTTCTGGGGCCAGAGCTCGTAGTGGACCGCAGGGTACCAGTAGTGCACCTGCAGGAAGGAGAAGCGGACGCTCCATTGGAAGTTCCGGAGGTCGAGCGGCAAGGCCGGTTCCAGCTCCTCGAGGGCCAGGTAGAGGAAATCGCGGACGCGCATTGCTGCCATGATAGCCCTTGCAGCGTTGGAACGACCAGCGCCGTCCTGATACAATAGCGGCTACTTATGGCACTGATAATCGTAATCATCGTCCTGGTGGTCCTGGCGCTCTTGCTGCTGTTCTTCACCATCGGCATCTACAACGGCCTGGTGCGCTCGCGCAACCGCACCCGCGAGGCGTGGTCCGCGATCGATGTCCAGCTACGGCGGCGCGCCAGCCTGGTGCCCAACCTGGTGGAGACGGTGAAAGGCTACGCCGGCCACGAGCGCGAGGTGTTCGAGAACGTCACGCGTGCCCGCAGTCAGCTGGAGCAGGCCGGAGGCGCCCAGCAGGCAGCGCAGGCCAACAACATGCTGACCCAGGCTCTGCGCTCACTGTTTGCGGTGGCGGAAGCCTACCCGCAGCTGCGGGCCTCCGAGAACTTCATGGCATTGCAGCGCGACCTTACCGACATCGAGGAGAAGATCGCCTTCTCACGCGACTTCTACAACCGCAACGTCCTGGACTACAACACCCGCCTGCAGACGTTCCCCAGCGTCGTCATCGCCCGCAACTTCGGCTTCCAGCCACGCGAGTTCTTCGAGGCAGAAGAGGAAGCGCGACAAGAGGTGCGGGTAGACTTCAGCACCGGCTCCTAGTCCGCCGGTCCCATGGAAGGCTCCGTGGAACAGCCGGTCCTCATCTACGACCGCATCGACAAGAACCGGCGCAACACAATCCTGCTGTTCCTGGCGTTCGCCATCGTGATAGCCGTACTGTTCGGCGCGGTGGGCGCGATTTTCGGGCTTTACGGCGGCCTGGAGGCGAAGCAGCTGGGGCCGCTGGTGGGCAGTGTCGCCGCGATTGGATTGGTGACGGCGCTGGCGTTCTCCTGGGTCTCCTACTACGCCTCCAGCAGTGTCGTCCTGGGCATCTCGGAGGCGCACGAGGTCACCAAGGAGCAGGAGCCGGTCCTCTGGGGCGTGGTCGAGAACCTGTGCATTGGCGCGGGCCTGCCGATGCCCAAGGTCTACGTCATCGAGGACAGCGCGCCTAACGCCTTCGCCACCGGCCGCGATCCGCAGCACGCGGCCGTCTGCGCCACCCGCGGCCTGCTGGACAAGCTGGAGCGCCGCGAGCTGGAAGGCGTGATCGCCCACGAGCTTTCGCACATCGGCAACTACGACACGCGAGTGATGACCGTAATGGTGATGCTGGCGGGCCTGGCGGCTCTGGTCTCCGACGTCATGCTACGCTTCACCTGGTACGGGTCAGGTTCGCGTTCCAACAATCGCGACAAGGGCGGCGGCGCGGCCGGCGCTATCATCCTGATTCTGGCGATCGTCGTCATCGTTCTGACGCCGATAGCCGCCGCGCTGCTCAAGATGGCGGTCAGCCGCCAGCGCGAGTACCTGGCCGACGCCTCTGGCGCGCTGCTCTGCCGCAACCCGGACGCCCTGGCGGACGCCCTGCAGAAGATATCGCAGGACAAGGAGCCGCTGGAGGTGGCGAACAAGGCCACGGAGCACCTCTACATCACCAACCCGCTGCAAGAGCACGCCAGCGCCCTCAACAACCTCTTCGACACGCACCCGCCGATCGAGCGCCGTATCGAGCTGCTGCGGGCCATGTAGCGTGGCATAGGATGGCGCCGGAGCTGCGCCAGGCCACCGCGGCCGACGTCCCGGAACTGGAGGCGTTGCTCGCCTCGCAGCACCTGCCGCCGCAAGGCCTGCTGGACTGCGTCGATACCTGCTGGGTGCTGGAGGACGGCGGCCGGCTCATCGCCTGCGCGGGCCTGGAGCTCTACGGCGAGGCGGCGCTGTTGCGCTCGGTGATCGTAGAGTCGAGCTACCGTAACCGGCGGCATGGCGAGCGCCTGGTGCGCAACGCCATCGGGGAGGCGCGGCGGCGCGGCATTCAAACGCTCTTCCTGTTCACGATGGAAGCTTCCGGCTATTTCGCGCGCTTTGGCTTCGAGGGCTGCGACCTGGAGGACTTTCCGGAGGCCGTGCGATCGTCGTTCCAGTATCGCGGCGTCTCCAGCATGCCTGAGCTGCAAGGCCGCGTGACAGCGATGCGGCTGGAGATCGCTGATTAGCTTGCCGCCGTTACGGCCCTTTGCTACGATACTTGGGCGGAAATCGGGGCTGTAGCTCAGTTGGGAGAGCGCCACAGTGGCACTGTGGAGGTCAGGGGTTCGAGCCCCCTCAGCTCCACCACCGTAGCATCCGGGGGCCTGCCGTTTCGTGAAGCGGAGGCCCTTTTCAAGTTAGAATTGGTGCATGTCCACGAACTCCCCCCAGGAGGCCGCTTGAGCCGTGCCTGACCGATACGAACCGCGCCAGATCGAGGACAAGTGGCAGGCCCGCTGGGAAGAGACCGGCCTCTACCACACCGACCTGGACGACGCCGACCGCAAATTCTACTTCCTGACCATGCTCCCCTACACCTCCGGAGACCTGCACGTGGGGCATTGGTACGCCATGGGGCCGTCCGATACCGCCGCCCGCTACCGGCGGATGCGCGGTCGCAACGTCTTCTTCCCCATCGGCTTCGATGCCTTCGGATTGCCGGCGGAGAACGCCGCGATCAAGCGCGGCATCCACCCGCACAAGTGGACCTACGACAACATCGACCGCATGCGCGGCCAGCTCAAGTCCTTGGGCGCGATGTTCGACTGGTCACATGAGGTCATCACCTCAGACCCGGAGTACTACCGCTGGAACCAGTGGTTCTTCCTGAAGATGCACGAGGCCGGCCTGGTCTATCGCACGCTGGCGCCGGCCAACTGGTGTCCCAGCTGCCAGACGGTGCTGGCCAACGAGCAGGTGCTGCCGGACGGCACCTGCGAGCGCTGCGGCACCGTGGTCACGCGTCGCGACCTGCCGCAGTGGTTCTTCCGTATCACCAAGTACGCCGACGAGTTGCTCGATCACTCCAAGATCGACTGGCCGCGCCGCGTGACCACGATGCAGACGAACTGGATCGGCCGCTCGGAGGGGGCGGAGATCGCCTTCGGGCTGGACGTGCCGGGCGTCGAGGAGAAGGAGATACGTGTCTTCACCACGCGGCCGGACACGCTGTTCGGGGTGACCTTCATGGTGCTGGCGCCGGAGCATCCGCTGGTGCCGCGCCTGAGCACGCCGGATCGCCGGGCCCAGGTCGACGCCTACGTCGAGCAGGCGCGCCGCGCGACGGAGATCGAACGCCTTTCGACGGAACGGGAGAAGACTGGCGTTTTCACCGGCGGCCAATGCCTGCACCCGCTGACCGGCCAGGCAGTGCCCATCTGGATCGCCGACTACGCGCTGCTGACCTACGGCACCGGCGCCGTCATGGGCGTGCCGGCGCACGACCAGCGCGACTTCGAGTTCGCGCAGAAGTCCGGCCTGCCGATAAGGGTCGTCATCGCGCCGCCGGACTGGGACGGCGAGCCGCTGGCGCAGGCCTACGAAGAGCCCAGCAAGATGGTGAACTCGGGCCGCTTCGACGGCCTGCCCAGCGAGCAGGGGAAGTCGGCTGTCGTCGAGGAACTGGAGTCGCAGAGTCGCGGCAAGCGCGCCGTCAACTACCGCCTGCGTGACTGGTTGATCTCCCGCCAGCGCTACTGGGGCACACCGATCCCCATGGTCCACTGCGAGCGCGACGGCATAGTGCCGGTGCCGGAGGACCAGCTGCCGGTGCTGCTGCCGGAGGACGCCGAGTTCAAGCCGACCGGCGAATCGCCGCTGGTGCGCCACCCAGGCTTCGTCAACACCATCTGCCCAAAGTGCGGCGGGCCCGCCAAGCGCGAGACCGACACGATGGATACCTTCATCGATTCCAACTGGTACTTCATCCGCTATCTCAGCCCGCACCACGATCAGGGCCCGGTGGACCCGAAGTACGCCAGCGCCTGGCTGCCTGTCGACCAGTACACCGGCGGCGCCGAGCACGCCGTCATGCACCTGCTCTACGCCCGCTTCTTCTGGAAGGTGGCCCGCGACCTGGGCGTGGTCCAGGGCGACGAGCCGTTCCTGCGGCTCTATAACCAGGGCCAGATCCTGGGGCCGGATGGCCAGCGCATGAGCAAGTCCCGCGGCAACGTCATCGCGCCGGATGAGCAGGTGGAGCGCTACGGCGCTGACGCCTTCCGCTGCTACCTAATGTTCCTGGGCCCCTGGGATGAGGGCGGCCCCTACAACACGCAGGGCATAACGGGCGTCTGGAACTGGCTGCGCCGCGTCTGGAACCTGGTGACGGAGCCGCCGAGCTTCTCCGAGAGCGACGCCGCAGCGGCGCGCGAGATGCGCGGCGTCAGCCATCGGACGCTGCGCAAGGTCACGGAAGACCTGGAGCAGTTCCGCTTCAACACGATGATCGCGGCGATGATGGAGATGACGAACTTCCTGGTGAAGCGCCGCGAGGCCGGGCCGGTCGACCGGTCGGCCTGGGAGGAAGCGACCGATCTTCTGGTGCGGATGATGGCGCCAGCGGCGCCGCACATCGCCGAGGAGCTGTGGGAGCGCCTGGGGCGCCCTTACAGCGTGCACGACCGCGCCTGGCCGCAGTGGGACGCCGACCTGGCCCGTGAGGAGGAGGTCACGCTGGTGCTGCAGGTGAACGGCAAGCTGCGCGATCGCCTGGAGGTAGCCGCCGACATCGATGAGGCCGCCGCCAAGGAGCTGGCCCTGGCCAGCCCGCGTGTGCAGTCGCACCTGGACGGCAAGCAGGTAGTGAAGGTGGTCTACGTCCCGGGCAAGCTGATCAACATCGTCGTCCGGTGACCGCCAACGCCTTCGAGGGTCGGCGCATCGCAGCGACGCCGGCGCAGCTCTGGGCCGTCCTCTCGGACATCGAGCAGGCGCCCGCCTGGAACCCGGCCTGGGAAGCGATCGAGTTCGTATCCGAGCAGCATGAGGGCCAGGGGACGGTGTTCCGGGCGCGCAGCGAGGCGGGCAGCAGCGGCGAGTTCGAGGTGGTGCTGTGGCAGCCGGGCGAGCGTATCGCCTTCGCGCCGCGGCCGGGCGGTGATGACGCGGGCGACTTCTGGATCAGCGTCCAGCAGCACACGATCTTCCTACGCCCCGCCGGCGAGGGCCTGACCGACGTCACCATGGAGGCCCGCGCGCGCAGCCACGGCCTGCGCGGCTGGGTTATCAGCAAGCTAATCTGGCCGGGTTACCAGCGCCGAGGACTGGCGGACGTGCTGAAGGAACTGGCCCGCATCTTTGAGCCGGAAGAGGACGAACCTCAGGAGGAGGACAAGCCGGAGTCACCCTGAGCGCGACGAAGGGTCTAACACAGTCTTAGATTCTCAGGGGAGGGAGGGCTTTCTCTCCTGCTCAGAATGACACGGCGCCGTTCCCGGAAGGCTACGAGGCGTCTTCCGGGGAGGCCAGATAGTCCGGCCGCTCGCGCTCCCGCTGCTCCAGCGTCTCCATGCCGCGCTGGACTGTGGTCATGAACTGCTCCAGCTGTGTCGAGAGGCGCTGCAGCGTCTGCAGGGCGTAGAGGTTGGCCTCGTGCATCTGCTGCCGGGATTCCTCGTGCGCGTCGTCCAAGCGCAGGCGGGCCTGCACCTCAGCCTCGCGCACCATCTCCTCGGCGCGGTCACGGGCCTCGCGCATCAGGCGCTGGGCACGCTCTTCGGCCGCCTTCACCAGGTCGTCCTGCTCCAGGCGCTTCTCCACCTCGGCCTGGGCCAGGGCCACCAGCCGGGTGGCTTCTTCCTGGGCCTGCGCCAGCACCTCGTCGCGGCGTTGCAGGACCTCTGTAGCGGTGTAGACCTCCGCCGGCACCGAGACGCGCATGCGATCGACCAGGTCCAGTAGGCGCTGCCGATTCATGACCACGCCGCTGCCCACCGGCAGCTTGCGGGCTTCGGCGGCCATCTCTTCCAGACGATCGATGAGGTGCAGGATGTCCATGCGTTAACGCCTGCCTAGTTTGTTGCGGATCGCCTCCGCCACGTGCGGCGGCACCAACTCGCGCACATCATAACCGAAACTCGCCACCTCCCGAATGCGAGCGCCGCGGATGAAGAGGTGGTCCAGGCTGGACATCATGTAGACCGACTCAACTTCAGGCGCCATCTTCTTGTTCATTAGCGCCATATCGAACTCCGCCTCGAAGTCGGTGACGGCGCGGATGCCGCGCACGAGGACTTTGGCGCCCTCCGCTTTTGCGAAGGCGACCGCGAGGCCGCTGAACGCCTTGGCATCGACGTTGGGAAGGCCGCTGACGGCCTTGAGCACCATATCCACCCGCTCTTGGGTGTTGAAGAGGGGGTTGTTGGCGGGCGCATCGTAGACGCCGATGACGACGCGCTCGAACAGGGCGGCCGCTCTCCTGGCGATATCGAGGTGGCCGTTGGTGACGGGGTCGAAGCGTCCTGGGTAGATGGCAATTACCAACGCCGCTCCTCCTATCGGTAGATCAAGACCTGCGTATCGCCGTGACGCTGGCTACGTTGCAGCGTCAGCGGCCCCAGGCTCTCGGGCGAGGCCTGGCGGGATCCCTGCTCCAGCACGACGACCCCATCCTCCGCCAGGAGAGCCTTTTCGATAACCTTTTCCAGGAGCGGGACAGCGGAGGCGTCATCGTAGGGCGGGTCCGCCAGCACGAGGCCGTAGGGGCCGCTCAGTTCTTCTAGCGCCCGCTCCACGGTCAGGCAGTAGACGTGGGACTGGCCGCTGAAGCCGGTGTCCTCCAGGTTCCGCCGGATCAGCGCGCAGGCCGTGCCGTTACGCTCTACGAAGTCACACCAGGCGGCGCCGCGGCTCAGCGCCTCGATGCCTAACGCTCCGGTACCGGCGTAGAGGTCCAGCACGCGGCTGAGGTCCACACCTTGCGACTGCAGCGAGGAGAAGATAGCCCCGCGCACCAGGTCGGACGTTGGCCGCGTAGCAGGCGACCTGGGACTATGCAACCGGTGTCCTCTAGCCTTGCCTGCTATCACGCGCATGATTGCTCAGGGGCTGGAGGTAGCCGTCGCAGTACCGGTTGGCGTAGTCGTGGAAGTGGCCGTCGGCGTCGGCGAGGGCTTGGGAGTGGGCGTGGGTGTTGGCTGCGGCGTCGAGGTCGGTGTCGGCGAGGGCGTGGGGGTCGGCGAAGGTATCGGCTCGCCCACATTGAGATCAAGGTGGCGCCCGAAGCGCAGCTGGCCGTCGCTGACGACGAGGTTGATGCTGTAGGTACCGCCACGCTGCGGCGCCGTCCAGGACGCGACTGGCCCCGACGAAGCCGAGAAGTCGCCGCCGTCCGGCGCCTCCCAGCGCGGGATCAGGACATTGCCGTTGGGCCGCTGCAGCTGGGCACCGCCGCCCTGCACAAAGGCGCGAACGGCGGACCAGATATCGGCGATGTCGGTGCCGGCGGAGGCATCGAGCAGGGAGATGCCGGCCAGCCCGAAGCTCTGCACCAGCTCCAGCTTGAAGCTGACGCTGAAGACGTTCTCTACGAAGACGCTGGTGCCGCGGTCGCCGCCGAAGGCGAAGGTGACGGCGCGGGCGTCGTCGCTCCAGCGCAGGCCGGCGTTCTGGCCATCGGTCAGGTTGCTGGCCGCCAGCTCCACGCGGGCGCCGGGATCGATGCGGTCGGTATTGGCGGGCGAGCGCACGACCAGCTTGGTCGCGAGCTGCATCGCCTCCTGGTAGCCGATGGGCTTGGGCTGGCCGCCGGTCTTGCTGGCGCTGTAGGGACTAATGACTAGCAGCAGCTTCTTGCGGTCGACCTGCTCCGTGGCGAATTTGAGGGCGTTGGGCATGCCGGTCCAATAGGCGGTGGGGTCAGGGAACGGCAGTATACGCACGATGTCCACCGCCAGGCCAATCGCCTTCCAGTCGTAGGCGCCGCTGTTGGCCGTGGTCGCGGGCAGGCTGACGCTTAGCGTGCGGTTGCCCTGGTGCAGAGCAGCCGCCAGGTCGCGCACGAAGGCCGTAAAGCCGTCGCGCGCGTTCGGGTCCAGCGCCGTGTACTCAAGGTCGATGCCGGCGAAGTTCCCCTGCGTGGCCAGCGCGACGATGCTATCCAGATGTGCCCTGCGCAGTCCGGGATCACGCATGAGATCGCTGGCGACGGCGCCATCGTCCTTGCTGCTGGCACTGATTGTGGGCACCAGGCGCTGGCCCTGGGCCAGCTGAAGCTGGGTGGCGCGTCCCTGCACCTTGCCGTCGGCGGCTGGCCGGTAGTCGATGGGGCTGACGGTGTTCAGCAGGTCAGCGGCGCCGCTGTTTATGGCTTTGCCGGCCAGGATGGAGCCGGCGACCTGGTAGGTCTGGCCGCCACCCGCAAGCACCGCCAGGTTGCCCGGGACCGGCGAGAACTCGCCACAGGCGATGAGCCGTCCGCCGCTGGGAGGCGCCGGCGACGCTACGCAGCCATCGGTCGTGTACTTCTCCGGCGTGACGACCACGGCGTCCCTGATACGCTGCCAGCTGCCATTGTTGTAGCTGTAGAAGCCGAGGCCGCTAGCAGCAGCGTTGTCCCGCAGGGGCAGGCCGAGGTCCACGGCCGCGTCCTTGGCACTCGGCTCTACCTGGAACACGACGTAGTCGCGGCTGGCAGCCTGTAGATTTGCCGGGAGCTTGGGGAAGCTTGCCGAGCGGCCGGTTATTCCGGCCGCCTGCGCGACGATCTTATCGCCGCCCCCGCCGAAGAGGCGCGTCATGCCGAAGATGAGCAGGGCCAGCAGCAGCAGGACACCCACGATGCTGGCGATGACCTTGGGGGTATTGTTCTCCTGGTCCTGCCGCAACATGCGGTCAAAGGGGCCTTCACGGCGCACTGTTCGCTGCGGCGGGCCCTCTGGCGGTTGCTGTGGCGGGGGCTCGGGCTCGCCGTACGGGTCGCGGGGTTGGCGGACAAATTCGCGGCGTGAACGCCTACGGGGGTCTCTCGGGGGTAAATCGCGCGGAGGAAAACGTCCCATCAGGCAAACATCGAAACGGGGTCAGACGGATTGTAACACGGCCATTTTAGTGCGGCAAAAACGGCCCGTCTTTACAGTTTTGGGCGTGGAAACTATAATGTGACCTAGCGCTGAGGGGGTCTTGTCCTCTCAGTTTCTTTATTCTACAGAGCCCCTGAACAAACTCCGGGAGCCAATGATGACTGAAAAGCCAACGCCGTTAACTCGTGAGGGCCTGGCCAAGTTCCAGGAGAAGCTGGACCACCTGGTGCACGTGCGCCGCCCGGAAGTGGCGCATCGCATACAGGAGGCCAGGGAGTTGGCCGGCAGCCAGAACACGGCCGAGTACGAGGACGCCAAGAACGAACAGGCGCTGGTTGAGGGTGAAATCCTGCAGCTGGAGGCGCTCATCCAGAACGCTGTCATCATCGAGGAAGCGCACGACGGCAAGATGGTGGAGCTGGGCGTCAAGGTGACCATCGTCAACGACAAGAAGGAGAAGAAGCAGTACACGCTGGTCGGCAGCGCGGAGGCTGATCCCAAGGCCGGCCGCATCAGCAATGAGTCGCCGGTGGGCAAGGCGCTCATGGGCAAGCGGGTCGGCGAGGAGGTCGCGATCGAGGCGCCGGCCGGGGTGGTGCACTGGACCATCAAGGACATTAACTAGCAAATACCTTTCGCGGAAGGTTACAATCACGGCGGGGCGCGTAACGGCGCCCCGCCTGCAGTTTGAGGGCATGAGCGAAGAAGAACTCATCGAACTACGCCGAACCAAGCTGGAGCGGCTACGGGCCGCCGGCCTGGAGCCTTTTCCGGCCCGCGCGGCCCGCAGCCACAGCATCGCTGAGGCCCACTCACTGCTCGATAACGCCGGCGAAAAGGCCGAAGACCTGCCGCCGCTAGACGTCGCCGGGCGTATCGTCGCCATGCGGGACATGGGACGGGCCACCTTCGTCGATCTGCGCGACGGCACAGGCCGCATGCAGACCTATCACCGCAAAAACGTCATCGGTGAGGAAGCCTACGAGCGGCTGCAGGAGCTGGACCTGGGAGACTTCCTGGGTGTCAGCGGCAAGCTCTTCCGCACCAAGACCGGAGAACCCACGGTGGAAGCGGCCTCCTACACACTGCTCGCCAAAGCGCTACGGCCGCCGCCTGAGAAGTGGCACGGCCTGCAGGACGTGGAGACCCGCTATCGCCAGCGCTACCTCGATCTCATGGCCAATGCCGAGGTGCGGGAGCTCTTCGAGAAGCGCAGCCGCATCGTCAGCGCCATCCGCAGCTTCATGGACGGTCGCGGCTTCATGGAAGTCGAGACGCCGGTGCTACAGCCGAGCGCTGGCGGCGCCGCCGCGCGGCCCTTCGTGACCTACCATAACGCCCTCGACAGGCAACTCTACCTGCGCGTGGCGCTGGAGCTGCACCTGAAGCGGCTGATCGTGGGCGGCTACGACAAGGTCTACGAGATCGGCCGGGTCTTTCGCAACGAGGGCATCGGCACCAAGTACAACCCTGAGTTCACGATGCTGGAGTCCTACGAAGCCTATACCGACTACCAGGGCGTCCTGGCCATGGTCGAGGCTTTGATCAGCAGCGTAGCGAAGGACGTCTGTAGCGGCTACACGGTCCCCTACGGCGATACCGTAATCGACTTCCAACCGCCCTGGTCCCGCATCACCCTGCGAGAGGCCATCCGCCAGCACTCCGATATCGACTTCGAGGAGTACGGCGACGCCGATTCGCTGAGGCAGCGCATGCTTTCGCAGGGGATCGGGGCGGAGGAAGGCTGGGGCCGCGGCAAGCTTATCGACGAGCTGTTGACGGTCTGCGTGGAGCCGAAGCTGCTGCAGCCGACGTTCCTCCTGGACTACCCGATTGAGCTTTCGCCGCTGGCCAAGCGCAAGCCGGACAATCCGCGCCTGGTGGAGCGCTTCGAGCTGTTCATCGGCGGTCGCGAGGTCGCCAATGCCTACTCCGAGCTCAATGATCCGATCGAGCAGCGGGCCCGCTTCCTCGAACAGGCGGCGCTGCGCGCCGGCGGCGACGAGGAAGCAGAGATCGCGGACGAGGACTTCCTGGTGGCGCTGGAGCACGGAATGCCACCGACAGGCGGCCTCGGCATCGGTATCGACCGGCTGGTCATGGCCCTGACCGGCAGCACCTCGATCAGGGAGGTCATCCTCTTCCCCGCCCTGCGGGAGAAGGAGCAGCCGTGAGCTACCGGGCGGTCGTCTTCGATCTTGATGGCGTGCTCTGGGACGGCGAGCCCCTCTACCAGCGAGCGACCAACCTGGTGCTGGCGCCCTACGGCTTCGCGATGAGCGACGAGGATACAGCCCAGGTCATCGGCCACAGCGTCGAGGCCTCGTGGACCTGGATCAAGGCCCGTTTCGGCCTGGCGGAGCCGATCGAAGAGATCATCCCGAAGTATGACGCCACGGTCATGGAGCTGCTGCTGCGGCCCGTGCAGCCCTTACCGGGCGTGCGAGAGCTGATCGCGGACCTGGGCCGCCGCGACGTGCCGTTCGGACTGGCCTCGTCCTCGCTGCGGCAGTGGGTAGAGGCATCGCTGACCGGCCTGGGCCTGCGCCCAGCGTTTCGCGTTGTCGTCACCGGCAGCGATGTCGAGAACGGCAAGCCGGCGCCGGACCTCTATTTGCTGGCGGCGGAGGGCATCGGCGTGCCGGGCGAGCAGTGCATCGCCATCGAGGACACGCCCTCCGGGGTCGCAGCGGCCCACGCGGCCGGCATGCTAGCCGTGCAGGTGCGCTCCGCCTCCACCGCCTTCCCACCCCTGGCGGAGGCCGACATCGTCCTCGACTCGCTGCTCGACTTCGACCTCACCCTCTTGCAGGCGCCCGTCAGCTGATGAAGCGGCACTTCACCGCCACGGGCTTCGTCGTGGATGGCGAGCGCACGCTGCTGCTCTGGCACCAGCGGCTGGGCATGTGGGTGCCGCCCGGCGGGCATGTCGACGAGGACGAGGACCCGGTGACGGCCGTCCTGCGTGAGGTGCGCGAGGAGACCGGCCTGGAGACGGAGGTCATCGCAAGTGATCAGCATTTGCCGGTTGACTATCCGGAGCAAGTGGCCGCGCCCTACACGATCCTGGTCGAGGACATCTCCGGCCCCGGCGAGCCGCACAAGCACATCGACTTCATCTACTTCTGCCGGCCCGTCAACGGCGGCATTGCGCCACTGGACTGCGCTACGGAGGCCCGCTGGGTGGACGAAGGGACGCTGCGCAGCAACGACGGCGCGGCCCTGGCGGCATGCGGCATCGAGGGCGGCCTGGCAGAGGACGTGCGCCTGCTGGCGCTCAGGGCTATCGAAGCGGCGCGGGGCTGCTGAGACCAGCCGATGCTGCCGCTCAACCTGGTCCGCGAGCACCCGGAGGTAGTGCGTGAGGCCCTGGCCAAGCGCCACACGGAGGCGCCGCTGGACGAGATCCTGGCGCTGGACGCCAGCCGGCGGGCAATTCTGACGGAAGTCGAGGCCCTGCGCGCGGAACGCAACGCCATCAGCAAAGAGATCGGCGCGCTGGTGCAGCAGCTGCGTGACGAAAGCGTACCGCAGAAAGAGCGCATCCACGCGCAACACCGCCGCGACGACCTGACGGCGCGCAGCACGTTTCTGGGCGAGCAGTTGGAGAGCAAGGAGGCGGCGCTGCGGGAGCAGGAGCAGCAGCTCAACCTGCTCCTGCTGCAGGTGCCCAACGTCCCGGATGAGCGCGTGCCCGTAGGCACGGACGAGAGCGAGAACGTGGTCGTGCGGCAATGGGGCGAGCCGAAGCAGTTCGACTTCAAGGCGCGGCCGCACTGGGAGCTGGGCGAATCGCTCGGCATCATCGACTTCGAGCGCGGGATCAAGCTGGCGGGATCGCGCTTCTACGTACTGCGCGGCGCCGGCGCCCGATTGGAGCGCGCGCTCATTCAGTGGATGCTAGATAGCAACACCTCGCGCGGCTACACGGAGGTCTATACCCCGGCGATGGTGAAAGAGGAGAGCATGTGGTCCGGCGGCTGGCTGCCCAAGTTCGCCGAGAACATGTACCACGACGCCGAAGAGGACTACTGGTGGCTGCCGACGGCCGAGGTCGCGCTGACCAACCTGCACCGCAGCGAAGTGCTGGAGGGCGAATCGATACCGCTACACTACGCCGCTTACACGCCGTGCTTCCGCCGCGAGAAGATGAGCGCCGGCCGCGACGTGCGGGGCATCAAGCGCGGGCACCAGTTCGATAAGGTGGAGCTGTACAAGCTGGTGGCGCCGGAAGCCTCCGGCGAGGCCCTGGACACCATGGTGGGCGACGTCGAGGCGCTCTGCCGGGCTCTGGAGATACCCTATCGCATCGTCCAGCTCTGCACCGGCGACCTCGGGTTCAACGCCGCCATCACCTACGACATCGAGCTGTGGGCGCCCGGCTCCGATGAGTGGCTGGAGGTCTCGTCCTGCTCCAACTGCAGCGATTTCCAGGCCCGCCGCGCCAATATCCGCTTTCGCCGCGACAAGAAGGCGCGCCCGGAGTACTTGCACACGCTGAACGGCTCCGGCATGGCGCTCCCACGCACCCTGATCGCTGTTATGGAGACGTACCAGCAGGCGGACGGGACGATCGCCGTGCCGGCGACCCTGCGGCCGTACATGGGCGGCCTCCAGACGATCACAAAGCAGTAGCCCCGCTGCTACGACGGGCTGAGCATGAGCGGGGCTACTCGACGGTTCTAGCGCCTTAGCGGCTAGTCGTCGGCGCCGCCATGGTGCTGGCTGCCATGTCCAGCATCCTCGTGGTCACCGCCGAGACGATTGGCCTGGACATGAGAATCCCCACCATCATCGTCGCTGCCGTTCTCGTCTTCTGCGTTGTTGACGTCTTCGCAATCGGACTTAAGCTGGCCGTCTTCCATCTCCTGGACTAGCACTTCGCCCGCCGGACAGGCCGGTGGGGTAGTATCAGGCACGGCGGCGGCAGGAGTGGCCTCGACATCTGACTCAGCGACGTCTTCACACTCGAATTCGGTCGTGCCGTCGTTGTTGGTCTTCGTCACCAGCACCTCGCCCGGTTCACAGGCCGGCGGTGTGGATTCAGGCGTGGCTTCGGCCGTCTGCGTCAGGTTAAACTGGCTATCCTGTCCGCTGGTGCTGCTGTCGTGCGAGGCCGAGGTCGCAGCCAGGGCCAGTGCTACGCCCAGAGCCGAAATAGCCGCGAGGGAAACGAACATCCACCTCTTCATCAACATGCTTCCACCTCCTGCTGAGGATGTCGGGACGCTGCGGATTTGCCGCGGTCTGCGGCCGGTGAAGTTACCTCCATACTATAGACGACTGGGAGGCCGCCCCGGTTTCGCCCATTGGCAATGGATCGCGGTGATATCATGATTTTGTAATGCGCATTCTGGCGATAGATATGGGCACCGGCACCCAGGACATCCTGCTCTTCGATAGCGAACAGCCGGTGGAGAACTGCGTGCAGCTGATCATGCCCTCCGCGACGGAGATTGCGGCGAGACGCATCCGCCGCGCCACGGCGCAGGCGCGGCCCGTGGCGCTAACCGGCGTCATCATGGGTGGCGGCCCCTGCCACTGGGCGTTGGAAGACCACCTGCGAGCCGGTCAGCAGGCCTACGCGACGCCGGGGGCCGCGCGCACCTTCGA
>DASRHH010000028.1:0-10086 GCA_035650635.1 Dehalococcoidia bacterium
TGGCCTGACGTTCCTACCGGTCAGCGTCGCCAGCGTTAAAAAGGTGGTTCGGCGCCTCAAGGAGGGCAAGGTGGTGGCTCTGATGTGCGACCGCGACATCCAGGGCCCAAAGGCACCGCTGCCGTTCTTTGGCGAGGAAGCCTATATGCCGACCGGGCCGGTCGAGGTGGCGATGCGTACCGGCGCCATCATCATTCCCGTGTTCTCGCGCCGGCTCAACGGGGATAAGCTGGAGGTCTTCCTGGAACCGCCCCTGGAGCTCGTTTCGACCGGTAACTTCGAGTCTGACGTCATCACCAATGCGCAACGTTTCTTGGAACGCTTCCGCAAGCACCTGAGCCAGGACCCGGGACAATGGGCCGTCCTGGAGGCGATCTGGGGCCCGCCGGCAACGCAAGGCCAGGCCGCATGAGCGCCGCACGTCTCGGCAAGGCCGATCTCCACATCCATACGTCTGCTAGCGACGGCATGGCCGAGCCGCAACAGTTGTTGGATTATGTCGAGACCCAGACCGACCTGGACGTCATCGCTGTGACCGATCACGACAACCCGCGCGGGGCAGAGGCCGTCCGCGAGGCCTGGGCCAATGACCACTACCGCTTCCAGGTCATCCCTGGTATCGAGGTCACGGCACTGGAGGGCCATCTTCTGGCGCTCTTCGTCGAACGGCCTATCGCGCCCTTTCGGCGCATCGAGGAGACGCTGGAGGAGGTGCATAAGCAGGGCGGCCTCAGCGTCATTCCGCACCCCATGAGCTGGCTCACGCGCTCGCTGGGGCAGCGCGTCATCGAGCGCATCATCGCCACGGGCCGCGGCGGCGACTACTTCGACGGTATCGAGACCGCCAACCAGACTGTTGCCGCGCGGGCCACCATTCGCAAAGCCGGGCAGCTGAATGAGGAGCGCTACCACCTGGCATCTGTTGGCTGCAGCGATGCCCACTTCCTGCTGGCTGTCGGCAGCGCCTATACGACCTTCGCCGGCAGCAGCGCTCCCGAATTGCGCCGCAGCATCGAGGAACGTTCTAGTTCCAGCGCTAACGGCGTCCACCCTACCTGGCGCCAGATCGGCGCCGGCCAGATGGCGCGCCAGACCTGGCGCGGCCTCACCACCACGCCGCGCACGCTCGGCCTGGGGCCCACCTGCGCGAGCTTCGTCAGGCGGATCGTCCGGTTTCGCTAGCGACCGGCTCCGGCCGAGCCAGTGCCATGATTGGCAGCCTGCGACGCCTGCCCGCGCCAATCTACCTGCTGCTGGCAGGCCTGATCTCAGAGCTGATCTATCTCTTCGCGATCGTGCGGCCGTGGTGGCTCTGGGACCACTTTCCGCCCGGCTCCGGCCCTTATCTCTTCGGCGATAAGGAGCACCTGCTGGCTTATGGCTTCGCGATGACCGGGCTGTTCGCCGTCTACGGCGCGGCCTGCTGGCTGGTGCAGCGCAGGCCGTCCCGAGAGGCCGAGCTGCTCATCTTCGCGTTCGCCGTCGTCTTCGCGGTCGGCCTGCTGCTCGCCTACCCCGTCACCTCCGCGGATGTCTATCACTACATCATGGAGGGCCGCATCCTCTGGCTGCATGGCGATAACCCGCTTGTTGCAGTGCCCGGTGCCTACCCGACCGACCCCTATTTGCCCTACGTAGACAGGTTCCATCATTTCTCAGCAGCACCTTATGGACCGCTCTGGGTGCTGCTGGTCGGCGTACCGACCGCTCTGCCGGACGAGCATCCGGAACTGGTACTGGTAGGCTTCAAGGCGCTGGTAACGGCGTTCTACTTGGGGACGGCGGCGCTGATCTGGCTCACTCTGCGAGAGGTCTCGCCGGCGAACCGGGCGTTCGGGCTGGCGGTCTTCGCCTGGAACCCGCTGATCCTGCTCTCGGTGGCTACCAACGGCCACAACGATATCGTGATGATGTTCTTCGTGGCGGGCGCCATCTACCTGGCGGCGAAGGGCTGGTGGCGCTGGGCTATCCCTGTCCTCGTGCTCTCAGGCATGGTGAAGTACGTGACGTTCCTGCTGCTGCCGCTGTTCGTCCTTTACGCCTGGCGCCGCCTGCCGCAACAGCGCCGCGATGTCGTTATCGGCTGCCTGGCGGGCGCAGCGGCCGCTATCGTGCTCTTCGCGCCGTTCTGGGAGGGCCTCGATACTTTCTCGGCTCAGAGGTCGGATCAGCGTAGCTGGTTCATTAATTCCTTCTCGGAAGTCGCGTTAATAGGGTTAGGTAAAGTGATTTCCGTCGAAACAGCCATGGATATCGTGCGTGTGGCCAGCACTCTCGCTACTCTGGCGCTGCTGGCGTTAGCGCTGTTCTGGATGCGGCCGGCCGCCAACGGCTTCCTCCTGGCCAGCTACCAGTTGCTATTCCTTTACCTGCTGGTGGCCTCGACGCTCGTCTACCCCTGGTACGTGGTCTGGCCGCTGGTGCTCGCCGCTGTCCTGCTCGATCGCGTCTGGGTTGTGACCGCGATTGTACTTTCATTCACAGCCGTATTCGCTGATATTATTACCAACATGGTGACGGAGTTGCATTTCCTGCGCGGCGATACCGGCTGGGGGAGCACAGTCACGGTCCTGGTGACGCTGGTGCCGCCGCTCCTTGTCTGGCTGGGGATCGCGCTGCACCGCTTCCGCCGACAGCGTCTGACGCCCTTCGCGCCAGCCGACTTCGATATGACGGCGGCCGGCGCATGAGCAAGCTCTCTAGCATCTCCGCCGTCTTCCCTTGCTATAACGACGGCGCTTCGATCCCCGATGTCATCTCCCGCATAGAAACGGCTCTTCCAGAGCTGACCGACGACTATGAGATCATTGTCGTTAACGACGGCAGTACTGACAGCAGCGGCGCGGTCCTGGCGGAGCTCAGCCGGGAGCGGCCGCACTTGCAGGTGATCACGCTGCCCCATAACCAGGGCTACGGAGCCGCTATCCGTACCGGCCTGACCGCTGCAACGCGCGACTACGTCTTCTACACGGACGGCGATGGCCAGTACGACCCCTCTGAGCTGCAACTGCTCGTCGAGAGGATTGGGCCGGGCATCGACGTAGTTAACGGCTACAAGATCAGCCGCAGTGATAGCGTCTACCGCAAGATCGTTGGCAACACCTACAAGGCGTTCGTGCGCACCGTGTTCCGACTGCGATTACGCGACATCGATTGCGATTTCCGGCTGCTGCGCCGCGAAGTCCTCCGCGGCATCCGCTTGCAGAAGGACAGTGGCGCTTTCTGCGTGGAGCTGGTGAAGAAGCTGCAATCCGCCGGCGCGCAGTTCCGCGAAGTGCCGGTGCACCATTACCCGCGCCAGCATGGCAGCTCACAGTTCATGAGGCCGGGCCGTGTCTTTGCGACCTTCGTTGAGCTGGCTATACTCTGGTGGCAGCTGCGCAGGGCTCCCGAGACCAGGCCACACGCTGTCGAGGAGGAAGCACTCAGCGGCGTACAGGGGCGAAATGGAGAAACGTGAGCAGGAGCGCACGCGCAGCCTGGAACGGACTCACTGGTGGTTTGCCGGTATGCGGGACGTCATGGCCGCCCTGCTCGACCGCTATTGCGATGGTCCGGTGGCACGCGCCCTCGATGCCGGTGGCGGCACCGGCGGCAACTTTCCGCTGCTGAACGACCGAGCACGGGCCGTATTCGCAGTCGATCTATCGCCGGTAGCCACCGGCTATTACCACGAGCAGACGCCAGCCGTGGTGAGAGCATCCGTCAACAGCCTCCCCTTCGCCAGCCATTCCTTCGACCTCATCGCCTGCATCGACGTAATGGGCCAGCTGCCTGAAGACGAAGCGCCGGGCGCGCTGGCTGAACTGCAGCGGGTGTTGCGGCCTGGCGGCACGCTGCTTCTGCGCACGGCCGCCTACCGCTGGCTGGCGTCCGCGCACGACGATATCGTCGCCACTCGCTGCCGCTACACGCGACAGCAGGTTGAGGCCCGGCTGCGACAGGCCGGCCTGCAGCCGTTGCGCTTGAGCTACGTCACGACGATCCTCTTCCCGCTGGTCGTCCTGCGCCGGCTCTGGCTGAAGCTACCCTGGGCCGGCGAAAGCGACGACTTGGTGGCGCTGCCCGGCCCGCTGAACGCGCTGCTGCGTGGCATCCTGCGCATCGAGGCGTGGCTGATCCGGCGGGTCGACCTGCCCTTCGGCTTGTCGGTGCTCTGCCTGGCGAAGAAGCCGGACGTGGCCGCAGCATGACCGCGGAGTCTTTCGCTGCTTACGCTGATAAGCGAGTCTTAATCACAGGCGGGCTCGGGTTCATCGGCAGCAACCTGGCCCACCACTTGGTCGCGCTCGGCGCCGAGGTCTCGATTATCGACGGCCTGATCCCGGGTTGCGGCGGCGACGCCGCGAATATCGCCGGCATCGAGGCCAGCGTTAAGGTCGAGGTCGCCGAGCTGGAATCGCCGCTGACCGAGCGGCTGGTTGCCGGGCAGGAGGTCATCTTCAACCTGGCGGGGCAGCTCTCCCACGTCCTCAGCATGCGAGAGCCTCAGCGCGACCTGCAGCTCAATTGCGCCGGCCAGCTGGCCTTGCTGGAGGCCTGCCGGCAGCACAACCCAACGGCGCGTTTCGTGTACACCGCCAGCCGCTCGCAGTACGGGCGGCCGCGCTACGTCCCCGTCGATGAGGGCCACCCGTTGGAACCGGTCGATGTCAATGGCGTACACAAGACGGCCGCTGAGGCATATCACTTCGTTTACGCGCATGCCTATGGCCTGCCGGTCTGCTCACTACGACTGACCAACACCTACGGACCGCGTCAGCCGATCGACGACGACCGGCAGGGGTTCGTCGGCTGGTTTATTGGTCGCGCCGTCAAGGGGGAGCCGCTGCGGGTCTTCGGCGATGGCACGCAGAAGCGTGACTTCACGCACGTGGACGACGTTATAGATGCGATACTGCTGGCCGGCCTGCGCCAGGAAGCGATCGGCCAGGTGTTCAACCTGGGCGGCGAAGTCGCCAGCGTCCTGGAGCTGGCGCAGCTCCTCTCGAAGGCAGCCGGCCGGGCCGCGCCGGAAGTCGTACCGTTTCCTCCGGAACGCCAGGCGATCGAAATCGGGAACTTTTACGCGGATTGGAATAAGATTAAAGCTGTGTTAGGGTGGGAGCCACGTATATCGCTGGAGGAGGGCCTGCGACAAACGCTGGCGTTCTTTGCGGCCGCAAAACGAGCATGATTCCTCTCGTTGATATCACCAAGGAGAACCTCGCGCTCAAGGAGGAGCTGGAAGCCGCCCTGGCGCGTGTCCTCCAGGGCGGTCACTTCATCCTCGGCCCGGAGGTCGAGGCGTTCGAGGCGGAATTCGCGGCTTACTGTGGCAGCCGCTACGGCATCGCTGTAAGCAGCGGCACCGAGGCGCTGCGTCTCTCCCTGCAGGCGCTTGATCTGCAGCCCGGCGATGAGGTCATCACGGTCTCCTTCACCGCCTTCCCGACGATTATCGCTGTCCTGGCCGCGGGCGCCGTTCCGGTGCTCGTCGATATCGATCCCGAAACGTACGTCATGGACGTGGGCGCCATCGCGGAGGCGATCAGCGACCGCACGCGCGCGATCATCCCGGTGCACCTTTTCGGCCACGCGGTGGACATGGACCCGTTGCTGGATCTCGCTCGCTCGAGCGAGATCGCCCTAATCGAGGACGCTTGCCAGGCCCACGGCGCGGAGTACAGAGGGCGCAAGCTGGGCGCGCTTGGTCACCTGGGATGCTTCAGCTTCTACCCGACGAAGAACCTGGCCGGCCTGGGCGATGGCGGCATAATCTTGACCAGCGATTCCCGGTTAGCAGAGCGCCTGCACTTGCTGCGCAACATGGGCCAGGACAGGCGCTTTCACCACGCGGAGCTGAGCTCGCACAGCCGCTTCGACGACTTGCAGGCGGCCATCCTGCGCGTCAAGCTGCCCTACCTGGACGGCTGGAACGCCCGCCGGCGAGAGATCGCGCTGTTCTATGACGAGCGCCTGCCCGGCGACTTGCTGCGAACGCCTGTCGAGCGGAGCTGGGCGAAGCACAACTACCACCGCTATGTGGTCAGCGTCGATCATCGGGAAGGCTTTATGGCCGCGATGGCCGATGCAGGCATCGGCACGGACGTCTACTACCCCATCGCCGGCCACCTCCAGCCCGCACTGAGCGGCCACGACTGGCGCGCCGGTGACCTCAGCGCTAGCGAGCAGGCCGCCGAGACCGTCGTCGCGCTGCCGCTCTACCCGGAACTGACCGACGCTGAGGTGGAGCGTGTCGTAGAGGCGGCACGGGCTGCCGCCACGACAACCTCAGGCCGCGTTTAGCCCTGCTCTGCCGCCGCCACTTGCGTGCTGACTTGCAGCGTCAGCGGCGGGTATTCGTCGATCAACGAGGCGTGGTAGGCCAGGAGCCGCGCCTGCCAGCGTGCCATAGCAGCCAGCCAGTCGAAGAACCCCTGGGGATAGTTGCGGCGCAGCATGATGAGGACGATCATCACCGTCCAGGGCAGGAACGCGAGCACATAGATCACGCCCATGAGCAGCAGGCTCGGCAGGGTCGCGAAGAGCCGCAGGGCCGCCGAGAGCGGCGTCGGCCGGCCGGCCATCTCGATCTCGATGTCGACGCCTTCGCTAGGCTTGTCGGTCAGTGCGTTGAGATAGGCGCTCAGCGCCACTGTGCGGCGCACCTTGTCCTGCATCCATGGCCCGTCCTCGCGCAGGTAGCGCTCCGGGCCCTTGCGCCAGACCTTCCAGGCCACGATCAGCGGCGTAATCAAGTAGCCTATGCCGAAGATCCAGCTCAGCCCTACGGTGTAAGAGAGGAACTTGAGGTCCGCGAACCAGAGGACTGCAGCGAGGGCCGTGATGGCCGCCAGAACAGCCAGCCGGACCAGGACATGGCGACGCCGAAAGAAAGCGGGCCGGTGGATGGTTGTGCGAACGAGGGGGGCTTTGGTCACGACTCCCTTCGACTCTACGGCCTGCTACGCCAGCCTGTCAATTTGCGTCTCTCTAGACGGCCCCACGCGATGTGTGACACTATTCAGCAAAGGTAACTGCGGTGAAGATCGCTCTCGTTTCCCCTTACGACTGGTCGGTGCCCGGCGGCGTCAACAGCCACGTCTCCCACCTGGCGATGCGCTTTCGCGCGGCCGGCCACGACGCCCGCATCGTCGCGCCGGCGTCGCGTCCGGTTGAAGACTGCGACTACCTGCACGTGGTCGGGACGCACGTCATCGGCCTGCCGGCGGCGGGCTCGGTCGCGCACGTGTCGCTCTCCTTCGACACCTCCGGCAAGGTGAAGCGACTGCTCAAAGAGGAGCAATTCGACCTGGTGCACATCCACGAGCCGTTTATGCCGCTGCTGCCGTTCGTCTTCCTGCGCCAGCCTCAGGGCGCCACCGTCGCGACGTTCCACGCCGCGCGGGAGGGCGGCAACCGCCTCTACGCTTACTCCCGGCACCTGATCAAGCCCTGGATGCAGAACCTCAGCGGCCGGATAACGGTATCCCGGACCGCGATGCGGCTCGTCGGCAAGTACCTGGCGGGGCGCTATCGCATTATCCCCAACGGTGTCGACAACTCCTTCTTTGCTGCCAACGTCCCGCCGATGCCGCGCTACATGGACGCCAAGAAGAACATCCTCTTCCTCGGGCGCCTGGAGAAGCGCAAAGGGCTAACCTATCTCCTGCAGGCATACGCGCTGGTCAAGCGTCAGAAGCCAGACGTGCGGCTGATCATCGTCGGCGGCGACGGCGGCATGCGCATCCCCTGCGAGCGCTACGTCGAGCGTGAGGGCCTCAGCGACGTCGTCTTCGCCGGTTACGTACCGAATGCCGATGTGCCGCGCTATTACCGCACGGCGGATGTCTACTGCGCGCCCAACACCGGCGCTGAAAGCCAGGGCATCGTCCTGCTGGAAGCGATGGCCGCCGGCACACCGATCGTCGCTTCCAATATCGAGGGCTTCGCGGACGTCGTCAGCCACAAATCGGACGGCCTGCTGGTGCCGCCGCAGGACGTCGAAGCGCTGGCGGCGGCGCTGCTGAAAGTCATACAGGACCAGGACCTGCGCGAATCGATGGGCCGAGCCGGCGCGGCCAAGGCAGAGCGCTACAGCTGGGAGCACGTCTCGCAACGCGTCCTCGACTTCTACAGCGAGATCCTCGGCCAAGAACCGCTTAGGGATGATCCAATCCAACCCGATGTTCTCACTCCTTCCTCGCTCGGCTCCTAAGCGCCTGACAGACCCGCTGGTGCGGGTGTTGGTGGCGCTGCACGTGACGCCGAACCAGCTGACCACGCTCGGCGTGCTGGGCAACCTGGGCGCGGCCGTCCTGGCGGGCCATGGTGACTTCCTGGCCGCCGGCCTGGTGCTGCTGGCCGCCAGCTCGCTCGATTTCCTGGACGGCGCCCTGGCGCGCGCCACCAACCGGGCGACCCCTTTCGGCTCCGTCTACGACGCCGTTCTCGACCGCGTCTCCGAGACGGCTGTCCTGGTTGCTCTGATCGTGCTCTTCAGCGGCCGCGACGACCGCCCGGAGGTCATTCTGGCCGCACTGGCAATCGTTGGCTCGATGCTGGTGAGCTACGTGCGGGCTCGCGCCGAGGTTATCGGCGTCAACCTGCGCGAGGGGTTGCTGACGCGTGCCGAGCGAGTCGTCATTCTGGGTCTGGCTCTTATCATCGACCAGGTAACCATCGCGCTCTGGATCCTGGCGATCGCCGCCAACCTGACGGCAGCGCAGCGGCTGTTCCTGGTCTGGCGACAGTCCGGCACGGAGGCCAAGCGATGATCCCCTTGCGCGAGCAGGAGCTTCTACGAGAAAAGTTCGCGGCGGAGATGGCCGGCCAGGTCAAGGTCGATTTTTTCACCCAGAAAGAGCTCTCCATCACGGTGCCCGGCCGCCAGGAGTGTGAGTACTGCAAGCCGGCTGGCATCATGTTGCGGGAGCTTTCACGTCTTACCGGCAGCATCAGCCTGCGTGCCCACATGATCGAGGACGAGCGCCAGGAGGCCGCCCGCTACGGCGTCGGCCGCATTCCGGCCATCGTCATCCGCGACGCTGCCAGCTGGTACGCCACGTTCTACGGCTTCCCCGGCGGCACGCTATTCCCTGCCTTCATCCAGGTGCTGACCGATGTCTCGCGGGGCATGTCCCTGCTCTCAGAGGAGTCGCAGCAGCGGCTCATGCAGCTCAAGGACGAGGTGCGGTTGCAGGTCTTTGTTACGACCACCTGTCCCTACAGTCCCAACACGGCGCACATGGCCTATCACGTGGCCATGGCCAGCCCGCTGGTGCACACGGAGGTCATCGAGATCACGGAGTTCCCTGATCTCTATCAGCGCTACAACGTCCAGGCGGTGCCGCTGACGCTGGTCACGATTGGTGGGTTGGAGCGAGCGGCTATCCCAGGCGCCGTCGCGGAGTCAGTCTTCGTTGACACGATTTTGCGCGCGAGCGGCATCGAGGTGACGTCCGAGATCACATCGGCCGGGCCGACGTCACCGGTCGAGATGCCGACTCCGGGTACGCAACAAGCAGGTCAACAGCGGCCCAGCGGTCTGATCATTCCCGGGCGCTAGGCCTGGCCCAGCATAGCTTTCTGGTAGGCGCGGATGAAGTCGTCCAGGGCGCCGTCCAACACCGCTTCTGCATTGCTGGTCTCGTAGTTCGTGCGATGGTCCTTCACCATCTTGTAGGGGTGAAGGACGTAAGAGCGGATCTGGTTGCCCCAGCCGGCCGACACGTGCTCGCCCTTGAGGCGCGCTTGCTCCTCTGCCTTCTTCTCGACCTCGATCTCCAATAGCCGTGAGGCCAGGACCTTCATCGCGAAGTCCTTGTTGCGCTGCAGCGAGCGCTCGTTCTGGCAGGAGACGACGATGTTCGTTGGCAAGTGGGTGATGCGCACGGCGGTTGCGTTCTTCTGGACGTTTTGGCCGCCCTTGCCGCTGGCGCGGAAGACGTCGATGCGCAGGTCCTGCGGGTCGATGGCGACCTCAGCCGTACTCTCCACCTCCGGCATCACCTCCACCAGCGCGAACGAAGTATGCCGCGCGTGGGAGGCGTCGAACGGCGAGAGGCGCACCAGCCGGTGCACGCCCTTCTCGCTGCCGTACAG